>JAYGEF010000358.1:0-14390 GCA_046582535.1 Alphaproteobacteria bacterium | reverse complement strand
ATGCAGGAGGAGCTGCACGTCATTCCGGCCGATACCGACCAGGAGGAAGTCGGCTTCGTGTTCGATCAGTATGATTTGATCTCGGCGCCGGTGGTCGGCGCCAGCGGCCGTTTGATCGGCGTAATTACGGTCGACGACGTGTTGGACGTGGCGCGCGAGGAGGCGGAGGAAGACATCTTCCGGCTGAGCGGTGTGCCGGAAGCGGATATTTACCGCGCCGCCCTGCAAACCGCCGGTGGCCGCTTCGTCTGGCTGCTGGTCAATCTTGGCACCGCCATTCTCGCCTCATTCGTGATCTATCAGTTCGAAGGCACGATCGAGCAGATGGTGGCGCTCGCCGTGCTTATGCCCATCGTCGCCTCGATGGGCGGCAATGCCGGGACGCAGACGCTCACGGTCGCGGTGCGCGCCATCGCCACCAAGGATTTGACCGTCGGCACGATCCGTCGCGTGCTCGGCAAGGAAACCATCGTTGGCCTGTTGAACGGCGTGGTATTCGCTGTCCTCACCGGCGGTGTCGCCGCCGCCTGGTATGAAGATCCGGCGCTCGGCTATGTCGTCGGCGGGGCGATGATCATCAACATGCTGGTGGCCGGCAGTTTCGGCCTGATCATTCCGGTCGTGCTGTGGCGCCTGCGCATCGATCCGGCGACGGCGGCGGGCGTGCTGTTGACCACCGTGACCGACGTGATCGGCTTCCTCGCCTTTCTTGGCTTGGCCGGCATGTTTTTGCTCTAATATCCTGGCGTCTCTAGAGAGAGGTAGATAATGGTGAGTATGATTCCCAACCGGTGGCCCGGCCTCAATTTCGGCCTCGGCGAGACCGCTGACATGATCCGCGACACTGTGGAGAGCTTCTCCGCCACGGAAATTGCGCCGCGCGCCGAGGAAATCGACCGCAGCAACGAGTTTCCGCGCGATCTTTGGCCGCGTCTCGGCGAATTGGGCTTACTGGGCATCACGGTGGAAGAGGAGCTTGGCGGCTCCGGGCTTGGCTATCTCGAACATGCCGTCGCCATGGAGGAGATCAGCCGCGCCTCGGCTTCGGTGGGACTGAGCTACGGCGCGCACTCCAATCTCTGCGTCAATCAAATTCGGCGCAACGGCAATAATGCGCAAAAGCAGAAATATCTGCCCAAGCTAATCTCCGGCGAGAATGTCGGCGCGCTCGCCATGAGCGAGCCGGGCGCGGGTTCCGATGTCATCGGCATGACCACGCGGGCGGAAAAGAAGGACGGACGCTATGTGCTGAACGGCAGCAAGATGTGGATCACCAACGGCCCGGATTCCGAAGTGCTGGTGGTCTACGCCAAGACCGACCCGGAAGCGGGCAGCCGCGGCATCACGGCGTTTCTGATCGAGAAGGGCATGGCTGGCTTTTCGACGGCGCAAAAGCTCGACAAACTCGGCATGCGCGGCTCCAACACCTGCGAATTGGTGTTCGAGGATTGCGAAGTGCCAGAGGAAAATATCCTCGGCGGGTTGAACAAAGGCGTGAATGTCTTAATGAGCGGCCTCGACTATGAGCGCGCCGTTCTCGCGGCGGGGCCGCTCGGCATCATGCAGGCCTGTATGGATGTGGTGCTGCCTTATGTACATGAGCGCAAGCAATTTGGTAAGCCGATCGGCGAGTTCCAACTCATGCAGGGCAAACTTGCCGATATGTACACCACCATGAACGCGGCACGGTCTTACGTGTACACCGTGGCGCAAGCCTGCGACCGTGGCGAAACCAGCCGCAAGGACGCCGCCGGCGCCATTCTCTACGCAGGCGAAAAGGCGACCTGGATGGCGCTCGAAGCGATTCAGGCACTGGGCGGTATGGGCTATATCAACGAATCGCCCACCGGCCGGCTGCTGCGCGATGCCAAACTTTATGAAATTGGCGCCGGCACCAGCGAAATTAGACGCATGTTGATAGGCAGAGAACTGTTTAACGACACTCTATAACTATTTATAAATATATAATTTATTTAGAATATTGCATTTGCACATTTTTTGTCGTGTGGATGTCGCACTTGCAGCATAATAGAATAATCCCAAATTGATCGGTAGGCGTTCGGAATTAGAGAGGAATAGAGCATGAGTGACGATCCCATCGTTATTGTCGGCATGGCACGCACGCCCTTGGGCGGGTTTCAGGGCGATTTGCAGAATGTCACTGCGTCGGAACTGGGCGCGGTCGCGATCCGTGCTGCGTTGGCGCGCGCTGGGCTCGACGGCGATGATGTCGACGAGGTCATCATGGGAAATATACTTTCGGCCGGACAGGGGCAAGCGCCGGCGCGGCAAGCCTCGATCGGCGCCGGCATTCCGCAATCGGTCGGCTGCACCACGGTCAATAAGATGTGAGGCTCGGGCATGAAGGCGGCAATGCTGTCGCATGATCTAATTACCGCCGGCGCCAACGGCGTCATGGTGGCGGGCGGCATGGAGAGCATGAGCCAAGCGCCTTACCTCCTCGACCGGGCGCGGCAGGGCTACCGCATGGGCCATGGCGACGTGAAGGATCATATGTTCCTGGACGGGCTGGAAGACGCCTATGACAAAGGCACACTGATGGGCGTGTTCGCCGAGGCGACAGCGCAAAAATATCAGTTCACCCGCGAGCAGCAGGATGAATTCGCCATTACCTCGCTGACCCGTGCCGGCACCGCCATCGACGACGGCTCGTTCGAGAGCGAAGTCGCAGCCGTAACCGTCAAGACACGCAAAAGCGAAACCGAGATCAGCCAGGATGAGCAGCCGCCCAAGGCTAATCTCGAGAAAATTCCTCAACTCCGCCCTGCTTTCACCAAGGATGGCTCGGTGACGGCGGCCAATTCGAGCTCGATTTCCGATGGCGGCGCGGCTCTGGTGCTCATGCGCCGGTCCGAGGCCGAACGCCGGGGTGTGACCCCATTGGCCGAGATCGTCGGCCATGCCAGCCATGCCCAGGCGCCGGCCTGGTTCACCACCGCGCCCATCGGCGCCATGGAAAAGCTGTTCGAGAAGACCGGGTGGTCGGCGAATGACGTCGACCTGTTCGAGATCAACGAGGCCTTCGCCGTGGTCACCATGGCGGCCATGCGCGACCTCAATCTCGACCATGAGCGGGTCAACGTCCATGGCGGCGCCTGTGCCCTGGGTCATCCAGTGGGCGCCTCGGGCGCGCGTATCCTGGTCACCCTGCTGGCGGCCATGGCCAAGAACCATGTGGACCGCGGTGTCGCCACCCTGTGCATCGGCGGCGGCGAGGCCACGGCCATGGCGGTGCGGAGACTGTCATGAGCGACGAACGCCGACGCATCTTCAGCGGCTCCAAGTTTGAAGAGATCGCCGGCTACGCCCGCGCCGTGGTCGATGGCGACTGGGTCCATGTCTCGGGCTGCACCGGCATGGACTACGCCAGCGGTGAGATTTCCGACGATGCCGTGGAGCAGACCCATCAGGCGTTTCGCAACATCAACTGGGCCCTGGCCGAGGCCGGCTCATCCCTCGACGATGTTGTCCGCATCCGGGTTTATCTCGACAGCCGCGAGGATTTCGAGACTATCGCGCCGGTGCTCGGCGATTACATCCGCCACATCAGCCCGGCCAATACCACCGTGGTGGCGCCGCTGGTCGATGCCCGCATGAAAGTCGAAATCGAAGTGACGGCGCACAAGGCTAGCCAGTCGTGAGTCTCGACACTGCGGCGGCGCGGCGCAATGTGCGCCTGCTATCGGCATGTCTGGCGTTGTCGACAACCGGCAGCGTAGTGCTGGTCAGTATCAGCGCCCTGATCGGCTATGAACTGGCCGAGGACAAGTCCCTGGCCACCTTGCCCGCGGCCCTGATGTGGATCGGCACCGCCTTGGCGACGGTGCCGGCGTCATTGATCATGCGGCGCGTCGGCCGGCGTCTTGGTTTCATGATCGGCGCGGTCATCGGCATTGCCGGCGCCGCCGTCGGCGCTCTTGCGGTGGCCCAGCAAAGCTTCGCGCTACTCTGCTTCGCGGTCATGATGATTGGCGGCTATCACGGCTTTAACTACTATTTTCGTTTCGCCGGCGCCGAGGTCGCCAGCGAGAATTACCGTAGCCAGGCTATCGCCCTGATCATGGCCGGCGGCGTGGTCGGCGGGTTCGTCGGCCCGGAGCTATCCAAAGCGTCCAACGACTTCTTCATGCCGACGGCCTATTTCGGGCCTTTCATTGCCATCGGCGTTGTCGCCCTGGCGGTGTTTCTGGTCTCGTCCCTGGTGAAGATCCCCCGGCCCACGGCGCTGCAACTTCGCGGCGGCCGCCCGCTCGGCGAAATCATGCGCCAGCCAATTGTCCTGATCGCCGTGCTCAGCAGCATGGTGGCCTATCTGGTGATGATCCTGTTGATGACCGTGACGCCCCTGGCCATGGTTCAGGGCGCCCACAGCTTCGACGACGCCGCCTTCGTTATTCAGTGGCACGTGATTGGCATGTTCGCGCCGTCGTTCTTCAGCGGCCACCTGATCAGGCGCTTCGGCACCCTGACGGTCATGGCCTGGGGTGCGATTGCCATCATCGCCAGCATCAGCACCGCGCTCATGGGTGTCGAAGTGCTTCATTTCTGGCTGTCCATGACTCTGTTGGGGCTGGGCTGGAACTTCCTGTTCATCGGCTCAACCACGCTCCTGACCGAGGCCTACACCACCGCCGAGCGGGCCAAGACCCAGGCGCTCAATGAATTCATCGTCTTCGGTTGCGCCGGCATCGGTTCGTTCCTCAGCGGCAGTCTGCATTTCTACCTGGGTTGGGATGTACTCAACTGGGTGGCGTTGCCGCCGGTGGTCGCGGCGCTGATCGCCGTGTTGTGGCTCGACCGTCGCCGGAGGGCGGGTTACGCTGGCGTCAATATGGAGGATTAACCGGCGGAGGTAGCGGCCATGGCGGACCCGGCACCGATCGATTTCTACTTCGAATTTTCCAGTCCCTACGGCTATCTCGCCAGCCTCAGGATCGACGATATCGCCGCGAAGCACGGACGCAAGGCCGTGTGGCGGCCTTTCTTGCTGGGCGTGGTGTTCCAGATTACCGGTCACTCGCCGCTCACCAATCAGCCTTTGCGCGGCGATTATGCGCGGCTTGATTTCGACCGCAGCGCGCGCCTGCAAAAGGCGCCGTTCACCATGCCGGAAGAGTTCCCTGTTCTCTCCATTGCGGCGGCGCGGGCGTACTACTGGCTTGAAGGACGGGATCCGGCCCAGGCAAAGCAGCTCGCCCAGGCGCTCTACTTTAAAATATTCGGTGAGGGTGTGAACGTCTCGGCTCCCGAGGCGGTGATCGCGGTGGCGGAAACTCTGGGCATCGACGGCGAGGAACTGGCTGCTGCGCTCCAGGACCCGGCGGTCAAGGAGCGGCTCAAGGCCGAGACCCAGTCGGCCATAGACCGGGGCGTTTTCGGTTCGCCTTTCGTCATCGTCGATGGCGCGTCGTTCTGGGGCGCCGACCGGCTCGACCAGGTCGAGGCCTGGCTCGAGACCGGCGGCTGGTAATGGCGGCGCCAACAGTCTACGGCGCCGACTATAGCGTCTACGTCCGCACGGTTCGGCTAGCCCTTGAGGAGAAGGGCGTCGACTACCGCCATGAGGCGGTCGATATTTTTGCCGATGACGGCCCGCCGACCGGCTACGAGCAGCGCCATCCTTTTTTGAAAATTCCCGCCTTTGAGCACAACGGCTTCCGGCTCTATGAAGCGGCCGCGATCATGCGCTACGTGGACGAAGTGTTCGACGGCCCGGCCCTGATTCCGGATACCGCCGAAGGCCGGGCCAGGGTCAACCAAATCACCGGTATCCTCGACAGCTACGCCTATCGCTGCTGGGTCTGGGACATCTTTGTCGAGCGGACCGAGGGCGAACCGGATGAAGTGAAGATTGTCGGCGCATTGCCTCGCGCGGAAACCTGTTTGCGCGCGATCAAGGACTTGATGACAGGCGACAGTTTTATGCTTGGCCCGACGCCGAGCCTGGCCGATCTCCATGCCGCCCCGATGATCGACCTGTTGCGCCAGACCCCCGAGGGTGAACGGTTGCTGGCCGACCACCCCCGCTGGCACGACTGGTGGGGCGCTATGAGCGCCCGGCCGAGCATGGCCGCCACTCAGTCTTCCGGATAAAACCGCTCGGTGATGGAGAAGCCGCCGTCTACCGGGATGGCGACACCGCTGACAAAATCCGATGCGGCCGAAGCGAGAAACACCGCCGTGCCGGCCAGATCATGGCTTTCACCCCAGCGTCCGGCCGGGGTTTTGCGCACGATGTTTTCGCCCCGTTTTGAATCCGGCAACTCGCCGGTCATGTCGGTGAGGATCCAGCCCGGCAGGATGGCGTTGACCTGGATGTTCTCAGGCCCCAGCTCGGCGGCGTGGGAGCGGGTGAGGCCGAGTATGCCGGTCTTGGCCGAGGCATAGTCCGCCCCATTGATTGCGCCATACACCGAGTACATGGACGCGATGTTGATAATCTTGCCACCGCGCCCGGCCGCCACCATGGCCCGCGCGGCGTGCTTGGCGCAGAGCATGGACCCGGTGAGGTGGGTGCCGATGACAGCGTTCCAATCGTCGAGCTTCATCTCCAGCACCGAGCCGCCGATGAACTGGCCGGCGTTGTTGACCAGCACGTCGAGCCGGCCGAAGCGCTCGACGATCTGGGCCACGGTAGCTTCCACCGCCGCCTCGTCGCGCACGTCCAACTCATAAACGCCGTGGTCCGCGCCGAACTCCTCGGCCACGGCGGCGTTCTTGTCAGGATTGCGACCGGCCAGGGCGACGGTGGCGCCGGCATCACGGAACCCCCGGGCGATGCCGAGGCCGATGCCGCCGTTGCCGCCGGTAACCAGGGCGACGCGGCCCTCTAGGGAAAACAGGTTCTCGGTCATGGGGGTCAGTTCTCCTTGGGCGTCGAGTTCTCGGAAATCCACGCGGCCAGCGCCTCCTCGTCAATCTCGCTAGCGGCGAGGGCCACGATCATGACGACTTCCTCGGCTTCGCTGGGTTCATGGAGATAACCATTAAGCCGCAGGAACGAACGGATGGTGAGGTCGCCTGTTCGCTTGTTGCCGTCGAGGAACGGATGGTTTTTCACGACCCCGGCGCAGTAGGCCGCGGCCATGGCGAAGATTGAAGGGTCATCGCCATAGGCAAACAGGTTCCGGGGGCGGTCGAGAGCACTTTCAAGCAGCCCTTCGTCACGAATTCCCTCGGTTCCACCGAACTTCGCAATCGACATGGCGTGCAATGCGAGAACCATATCCTTGCGTAACCATTTCGGCTCGCTCATTACTCGGCAAGTTTACGCATGGCGTTGCCGTGGCGACGCATGTAGTCGGCGGCATCATCCATGACCTCCGCGAAATCCGGGTCGTAAGGCGTCAGTTCGACGCCGTTGGGCGTGCTGACGGCATAAAGCAAGTCGCCTTCGCCGACACCAAGTTCATCGAGAATGGAGCGGGGCAGGGTAACGCCACAGGAGCCGCCCCATTTGCGGACAGTCAAAGGCTTGTTCATGATCGGCCAGTCAATTAGTTATATCGTTAATATAACTTATAAATTATGATTCGACAAGCAAAATGCCTGCCCGCCTGATCAATCCCCGCCCAACGCCCGCAAATAAAGCGCCCGGTCCAGGTTGCCGCCGGATAGCACCAGGCCGACCCGCCGGTCATGCGGAACTTTGCCGTCCTTGAGCAGGGCGGCCAGGGGGGCGGCACCGGCGCCTTCGGCGATGTTATGGGTGTCCGAGAAGTAGTGGCTCATGGCGGCGAGAATTTGTTCTTCGCTGACCGAGACAATGCGCTCGGCGCCCTCGAGAATGGTCATCAGCGCGTCCTTGTTGGGGATGCGCACCGCCAGGCCGTCGGCCAGGGTGTCGGCAGTATCGGTCGGTATGGGCTGCTTGGCGTCGAACGACAGGGCGTAGGTCGGCGCCTCGTCGGAAATGACGCCGACAATGCGTGTTGCCTTGCGCAGGGAATCCCGCGCCGCGATGGCGCCGCAGATTCCCGAGCCCATGCCCAGGGGCACATACAACGTGTGAAGCCCCGGCGACTTGGTCAGCAGTTCCGTGGTGTAGGAGGCGACGCCGTGAACCAGCAGATCGTCAAAAGACGGAAACATGTGCAGGCCGCGCTCGTCGGCCAGGCCAACCGCGTAGTCGAGGGCCGCGTTAAAGTCGTGACCATGCTCGACCAGCTCGGCGCCCAGCGCCACCATGGCGCGGTTCTTCTCGACGCTGTTGCCGTGGGGCACCACCACCGTTGACGGCACCCCGTAGGCGCGGGCGGCAAAGGCGACGCTCTGGCCGTGGTTGCCCCGGGTCGCCGCGATGACCCCGGCTTCGGCCCGGCCGGCGCGCTTGAGGTTCTCCATGTAGACCAGGCCGCCGCGCACCTTAAAGGAGCCGACCGGCGTATGGTTCTCATGCTTGACCCAGACCTCGCAGCCGGCGCGCTCGCACAGCAGCGGCCAGCATATCTGCGCTGTCGGCGTGACATATTTGTGGACCACCTCGGCGGCGGCATCGAGTTGGGTGCGGGTTGGGCGGGCCATGGATACTCTCTTGCTGTATTTCTATACGTCGCCGAAAAGTTAGCATCGCGCATCGGCAATGCCAATCGCCGCCAATTGCGCTACCGTGGCGGCTTAATGTGGTGATGACGGAGAGGGGTGGAACTATGAGCAACCGGGAATTTCCCGAGCGCGGGATTGTCTGGAAGGTCCTTGAGCGCGAGCTGTGGGAGGCGCGGGCCGCCGACGATGGCGTCGATACGGAGATCATGGGCGGCGTGACTTGGCCGAACCCCGGCGGCAATGTCCATCTCGCGGCCAAGGAAGCCGCGAATATTTATTTCAACGCCTTTCCGCTGGGGCGCTACACCCAACCCAGCGTGGTCAAGATCAAGGAAGAAACCACCCGCATGGCGCGCGAGATCCTCAGCGTGCCAGAGGGCGGCAACCTGACCCTGACCTACGGCGGCACGGAATCGAATTTCCTCGCCGTGGTGGCGGCGCGCAACTGGGCCCGGGAGAACCTGCCCAAGGTCAAGACCCCGACCATCGTCGCGCCCTATTCGGCCCATCCGTCGTTCAACAAGGCGGCCCATTACCTGGGCATGGAGGTGGTGCGGGTGCCGTGCCGCGACGACTATCGCGCCGATGTGGACGCCCTGGCGGCGGCCATCACCGACGATACGGTCATGCTGGTGGGTTCGGCGCCGCCCTATCCTCATGGTCTGGTCGATCCGATCACCGAGATCGGCGCCCTGGCCCAGGAGCGTGGTCTTTGGCTCCATGTGGACGCCTGCGTTGGCGGTTTCCTCATCCCCTTCCTTAAGAAGCTCGGCATGGATGTGCCCGACTACGATCTCAACGTACCCGGCGTCTGTTCCCTGTCGGCGGACCTGCACAAGTTCGGCTTCACGCCGACAGGGGTTTCGACCATCAGTCTCAAGGATGCGGCCCATGTGGCCCACCACACCTTCGCCTTCGACGATTGGCCCTACGGCAACTACACGGTGGACGTCTTTCCGGGTTCGAAGAGCGCCATGATGATCGCCGCCGCCTGGGCGGTCATGAAGCACCTGGGGGAGGATGGTTATCTCAACGTCGCCCGTGGTCTGCTGGAAACCCAAGCGCAGTTGGTCGCCGGGGTCGAGGCCATCGACGGCCTCAGGCTGTTGACCCAGCCGGAGGCGGGCATCGTGGTCTATACCTCGGACGAGTTCGACATTAAGGCCGTGGCCGAGGGCCTGACCGAGCGTGGCCATGCCATCGGCGTGGTCAAAGACCCGCCGGCCATTCACCACCTCATGGAGCCGGTCGAGGACGATCGCTTCGTCAACGCCTACTTGGCCTGCCTGACCGAATTAGTCGCTGAGGTGCGGTCCGGCAAGCGCACCGCCAAGGGCGCCGAGCCGGTTTATGCTTAGGCCATGACCATCCTCAAGACCGCCGTCGACACCAAGGCACCCGAATTCGCCGCCAACGCCGAGGCCATGGCGACCTTGGTCGCCGACCTGCGCCAGACCGTCGATGCGGTGTCGGCGGGCGGCGGCGAGAAGGCCCGCGAGCGCCATCTCGGGCGCGGTAAGATGCTGCCCCGTGAGCGCGTCCGTACCCTGGTTGACACCGGCTCGCCGTTTCTCGAGTTGAGCCAGCTCGCCGCCCATGGGGTCTATGACGAAGACGTGCCGGCGGCCGGGCTGATTACCGGCATTGGCCGCATCGAGGGACGGGAATGCGTGATCCTGGCCAACGACGCCACGGTCAAGGGCGGCACCTACTACCCGCTGACCGTCAAGAAGCACCTGCGGGCCCAGGAAATCGCCCGGACCAACCGGCTGCCCTGCGTCTACCTGGTGGATTCCGGCGGCGCCTATCTGCCCGAGCAGGACAACGTGTTTCCCGACCGCGACCACTTCGGCCGCATCTTTCATAACCAGGCGGTGATGTCGGCCGAGGGCATCGCCCAGATTGCCGTGGTCATGGGGTCGTGCACCGCCGGCGGCGCCTATGTGCCGGCCATGTCCGACGAAGCGATCATCGTCCGCGAGCAGGGCACCATCTTCCTTGGCGGCCCGCCCCTGGTGAAGGCAGCGACCGGCGAGGAGGTCAGCGCCGAGGACCTGGGCGGCGCCGATATCCATGCCCGGATTTCCGGTGTGGTCGATCACTACGCCCGCGACGACGCCCACGCCCTGGCCCTGGCGCGGAGGGCCGTGGCCAACCTCAACCGGGTCAAGACCCCGGACATCGACATGGCCGAGCCGGCCGAGCCGCTCTACGACGGCGCCGAGATCGCCGGCCTGGTGCCCGAAGACGTGCGCAAGCCGTTCGACGTGCGCGAGATCATCGCCCGTATTGTCGATGGCAGCCGGTTCGACGAGTTCAAGGAACTCTACGGCACCACCCTGGTGACCGGCTTCGCCCGGCTGTTCGGCTATCAGGTCGGTATCGTCGCTAACAACGGCATCCTGTTTTCGGAATCCGCCCTCAAGGGCGCCCACTTTATTCAGATTTGCGCCAAGCGCGGCATTCCGCTGATCTTCCTGCAGAACATCACCGGCTTCATGGTCGGCGCCAAGTACGAGGCCGGCGGCATCGCCAAGGACGGCGCCAAGATGGTCACCGCCGTGGCCTGCGCCAAGGTACCCAAGCTGACCATGGTGATCGGCGGTAGCTTCGGCGCCGGCAATTACGCCATGTGCGGCCGCGCCTACGACCCGCGCTTCCTGTGGATGTGGCCCAACGCGCGCATATCCGTGATGGGCGGCGAGCAGGCTGCCGGTGTTCTCGCCCAGGTGAAGCGCGACAACATCGAGGGTCGCGGCGAGACCTGGAGCGCCGCCGATGAGGAAGCCTTCAAGGCGCCGATCCGCGAGCAATACGAAACCCAAGGCCATCCCTACTACGCCTCGGCGCGGCTGTGGGACGACGGCATTATCGACCCCGCCGACAGCCGCATGGTGCTTGGCCTCGGCCTGTCGGCGGCGCTCAATGCGCCCGTCGAGAAGACCGAGTTCGGCGTCTTCAGAATGTAAGGATTTGTGTCATGAGTGAAGACAGCGTCTTGATGCGGGCCTCGCCGGAGGGCGTCGCCACCATCACCCTTAATCGGCCCGAGGTGCACAACGCCTTCAATGCCGAGGTCATCGAGCGTTTGAGCGACGTGCTCGAGGACCTGGCCGGCGCCGACGGCGTGCGAGCGGTATTGCTCGAGGCCGTGGGCAAAAGCTTTTCGGCCGGCGCCGATCTGCACTGGATGAAACTGGCGGCGAGTTTTACCGAAGCGGAAAACCTTGAGGACGCCCGGGCCCTCAGCCAGATGCTGCATCGCCTGAACACCTTGCCAAAACCGACCGTGGCACTGGTCCAAGGCGCGGCTTTCGGCGGCGGCGTTGGATTAATGGCGGCCTGCGACATGGTCATCGCTGTCAAGGACGCCGCCTTTAGCCTGTCGGAGATCAAACTCGGCCTCATACCGGCGACCATCTCGCCCTACGTCATCGCCGCCATCGGTGAGCGCCAGGCCGGGCGATATTTTCTCACTGGCGAGCGTTTCGACGCCGATGAAGCGCGCCGCATCGGCCTGGTTCACGAAGTGGTCGATGACCTTGATGCTCTGAAGATGGCCGGCGAGCGTATGGTCGAGCGTCTGTTTGCAGCCCCGCCAGGCGCCCTGGCCGATGCCAAGGATTTGATTGCCGCCGTCGCCGGCCGACCCATTGACGCCGTTCTCATCGAGGACACCGCCCGGCGTATAGCTGCTCGCCGCAGCCATGCGGAGGCCGGCGAGGGCATCGCCGCATTCCTTGAGAAACGCAAACCCGGCTGGCACGGCTAGTGGTTCGCTTCAGACATATGGTAGCCATACGACGACCTTCCGAGGTCATCCGACTAGGCGCGTGGTGCGCCGTGATGCTGGAGCATCACAAGCGGCGCGCAACGACGTCGGGGGCCTCGCAAGGTCGCCCTCCGGGTCTCGGTTCCCGCTTCCCCGGGGTGTCAGGCACGCTTGACGATGCTCCAGCATCGCCGGCGCGCGCCTTCCTACCGTGGAAACGGGAACCGAGATCGTATGGCTACCCTATGTCTGAATCGGACCACTAAGCGTGTTCCAGAAAATACTCATCGCCAATCGGGGCGAAATCGCGTGCCGTGTTATGGCGACCGCGCAGCGTCTCGGTGTTGCCACCGTGGCGGTCTTCTCCGAGGCCGACGCTAACGCCCGTCATGTGCCCATGGCCGACGAGGCCGTGGCGATCGGGCCGGCGCCGGCGGCTGAAAGCTATTTGCGCCGTGATGCCATAATCAAGGCCGCCTTGGACACCGGCGCTCAGGCAATTCACCCCGGTTACGGCTTCCTGGCCGAGAACGCCGGGTTTGCCCAGGCCTGTGCCGACGCCGGCGTTGTCTTCATCGGCCCGGCGCCGGAGACCATTGCCGCCATGGGCGACAAGGCCGCGGCCAAGACCCTGATGGAACAGGCCGGCGTGCCGGTGGTGCCGGGCTATCAGGGCGACCAGGACGATACCGACCTTGGCGACGCCGCGTCGAAAGTGGGCTTCCCCGTGCTTATCAAGCCGGTGGCGGGCGGCGGTGGCACGGGCATGCGAGTGGTCGAGGCGGCGGCCGACTTTGCCGATGCCCTGGCCGGGGCGCGGCGCGAAGCCAAGGCCGCGTTCGGCGACGGCCGGGTGCTGCTGGAGCGTTACCTGGACCGGCCACGCCATATCGAGGTTCAGGTTTTTGGCGACAGCCAGGGCAACGTCGTGCATCTCTTCGAACGCGATTGTTCAATCCAGCGGCGGCACCAGAAGGTCATCGAGGAAGCGCCTGCGCCTAAGCTTGACGAAGGTGTGCGCAGCGCCCTGCTGGATGCGGCGGTGGCGGCCGCCAGATCGGTAGATTACCGGGGCGCCGGCACGGTCGAGTTTCTGGTCGATAGGGAAGGTGGGTTCTATTTTCTCGAAATGAACACCCGGCTTCAGGTCGAGCATCCGGTGACCGAGATGATAACCGGCATCGATCTGGTCGAATGGCAGCTTCGCGTCGCCGCCGGCGAGCCGCTGCCCTGTGGCCAGGGCGCCATTGCCGTCACCGGTCACGCCATTGAGGCGCGGCTTTATGCGGAGGACCCTGCGCGCGGTTTCCTGCCGTCCAGTGGCGAGCTTTATGGTTTTCGCACGGCCGAGGTGGGTGATGACCTGCGCCTTGAGACCGGCGTCCGGGAGGGCGATACGGTGAGCCCGCACTACGATGCCATGATCGCCAAGCTGGTGGTCAGGGGCGATGACCGCGAGGCTGCCGTGGCACACCTGATCGAAAGCCTGGCGGAAACGCGGATTGCCGGCGTCGCCAACAACGTGGTCTTTTTGAAGGCTATCGCCAGCCATGCGGAATTCACCGCCGGCGGCGCTGATACCGGTTTTATTGGCCGCCATGGCGATGTCCTGGCGCCGTCGCCGCAAGCAGCGCCGGACGAGGCCCTGGCTCTGGCGGCGGCGGACGCTATAGAGCGCCGGGCCGAAGACGCTGCTCTGGCCGGCCTGATGACCAACGATCCCTATTCACCGTGGCATTGGGCAGACGGTTGGCGTCTTAATGGCGCCGCGCGGCATCATTTCCGTTATCTCGATGGCGACCAGGAGCGCTCGGTATCGGCAGTTGCAACGGCTCAAGGCCTTGCTTTCGAAGTCGATGGCGCGGCGCTGGCCTTGGTATCACGTGATCAGGGCAGCGTCGTCGTTGGCGATGGCGAGGTTACCGTGTTTACCTCCGCCGCCGCCTACCGTCTGGTCGATCACGACCCGCTTATCATGGCCGATAGCGCCGTGGCGGGGGACGGCCGCTTGACCGCTCCCATGCCTGGCCGGGTGGTCGCCATTATGGCCGAT
>JAYGEF010000319.1:0-3307 GCA_046582535.1 Alphaproteobacteria bacterium | reverse complement strand
GTCCCGGCCGCGCATTTTCCTGACACGGATGACAATTTTTCTCGCCGCCGTCCTTGTTGTCCCGGCGGTGATATCGGACATGCTGTGGCAGACGTTCCTCGCCAACCCCCTGCTTAACGGCCTGATCCTCGCGGTGCTGCTGCTCGGCATCGGCTTCAGTTTTCGTCAGGTCTTCGGCCTCAACGCCGAGGTCAACTGGATCGACTCGTTCCGCCGCGACCAGCCGAGCCTGGCGGTCCAGGCCCTGCCCCGCCTGCTCGCCCCCATGGCGACCATGCTCGGCGAGCGCCAGGGCCAGCTTTCCCTGTCGGCCCTCTCAATGCGCACTCTGCTTGACGGCATTGGCGCCCGGCTCGATGAATCCCGCGACATCTCCCGTTACCTGATCGGCCTGCTGATCTTCCTCGGCCTGCTCGGCACCTTCTGGGGGTTGTTGCAGACGATTTTCTCGGTCGGCGCGGTGGTTGAGGGGTTGAGCGTCGGCGACGGCAACGTGGCCGCGATTTTCAGCGACCTCAAGGCCGGCCTCCAGGCGCCGCTCACCGGCATGGGAACAGCCTTCAGCTCGTCCCTGTTCGGCCTTGCCGGGTCCCTGGTGCTGGGTTTTCTCGATCTGCAATCGAGCCAGGCCCAGAACCGCTTCTACAATGATCTGGAGGAATGGCTGTCGAGCCTGACCCGACTGTCCAGCGCCAGCGCTCTCGGCGATGGCGGCCAGTCGATGCCAGCCTATGTCAACGCGCTGCTGGAACAGACCGCCGACAGTCTGGAAAACCTGCAACGGACCATGGCGCGCGGCGAGGAAAGCCGCATGACGGCGGACGCCAATATGATGGATCTGACCCAGAAACTCGCCACCCTGGGCGACCAGATGCGCGCCGAACAGGCCCTGCTGGTCAAGCTGGTGGAAAATCAGGCCGATCTGAAACCGGTGCTGCAGCGCCTCGCCGAACCGCCGGCGGCGGTGGATAGCGGGTTCGACGACGCCACCCGGGCCCATATTCGCAACATGGACGTCCATCTTATGCGGCTGCTCGAGGAGTCGGTTTCCGGGCGCAACCAGATGGTCACCGATCTTCGAAGCGAGATCAAACTGCTGGCCCGGACCATCGCCGCCCTCGACGATTCGCGTAAGGCTTAACTCCCAATGCCCAGGGCCAGGCGCGCCAGGCGTGCTCCGCAAACCGACCTGATCTGGCCCGGGTTCGTCGATGCCCTGTCGACCCTGTTGATGGTCATCATATTCCTGCTGGTGGTCTTCATGCTGGCCCAGTATTTCCTCAGCGTCACCCTGTCGGGCCGCGACGAGGCCCTCGACCGGCTCAGCCGCCAGGTCAGCGAGCTGGCTTCGCTATTGTCTCTGGAGCGTCAAGCCAACGCTGATCTGCGTCTCGACATCGCCCAGTTGTCGGCCGAGTTGCAGACCTCAACGGCGACCCGCGACAGCCTGTCATCGCAATTGACCACGGTGGTCAGCGAGCGCGATACCCTGGATCTGCGCCTCGCCCGCATGACCGACCAGGCGGCGCTGGCGGAAGCCGACGCCGAGGCCCTGCGCGCCGCCCTGGCCGAAGCCAACGAAACCATTTCCACCGACCGCGAGACCCTCGAGATCAAACTCGCCGAGCTGGCCAGCCTGAAACGCGATATCGCCACCCTGCGTCAGGTGCGTACCGAGCTGGAGACACAAGTGGCCCAGCTCGCCCTGGCTCTCGACGAGACCACGTCGAGCCTGGAAGAGAGCAAGCTCATAGTCGATGCGACCAGCGCCCGGCTGACCGTGGCCCGCGACCGTTCCATGGAACTCGAGGCCCGCCTGGCCGACGAGACCGAACGCACGGCCCTGGCCCAGAAGGAGATCGACGACCGCGAGATCCGTCTCGACGAGCTGCGCCTGGCGCTCAAACAAAGCGACGAGGAACTGCGCAGCGAGCAGACCCTGTCGAGTGCCGCCCAGGCCCGCGTGGAGCTCCTCAGCCAGCAGATCAACGCGCTGCGCCTGCAGTTGGAGCGGCTGTCGGCGGCCCTAGACATCGCCGAGACCGAGGCCGAGGCCCAGGGCGCGGTGATCGCCGATCTTGGCCGCAAGCTCAACCTCGCCCTGGCCGGCAAGGTCGAGGAACTACAGCGCTACCGTTCGGAATTCTTCGGCCGCCTGCGCGAGGTGCTGGGCAACCGGCCGGGCATTCGCATTGTCGACGACCGCTTCGTGTTCCAGTCGGAGGTCTTGTTTGGTTCGGGTTCGGCCGACCTCGAGGCCACCGGCCGCGAGCAGATGGCCGAGCTTGCCCGCACCCTGCTGACGATCTCCCGGGAGATTCCAGCGGACATTCCATGGGTTCTGCGGATCGATGGCCACACCGACAGCGCTCCCATCGCCACCGCCCAGTTCGCTTCCAATTGGGAGCTGTCGTCGGCACGGGCCATCTCGGTGGTGCGCTTCCTGATTAGCCGGGGGGTGCCGCCGGAGCGGCTCATGGCCGCCGGGTTCGGCGAATTCCAGCCGATCGATCCCAGCAACAGTAATTTGGCCATGGGCCGCAACCGCCGCATCGAACTCAAACTCACCAGCCGCTGAGGAAATTCGGAACGTCCGTCATGAATGAGTTCCGTGGGTTTGATTACGGCGCCCTGGCGCGAGCCATGGCCATCGGCGCTGTTGGCGGCGCTATATTCGCTTGGCTCAACATGCCCCTGGCCTGGATGATCGGCGCCATGTGCGCCACCACCGTTGCCTCGGTCAGCGGCGCCAACGTCAGGATGCTGCCGTCCCTGCGACAATTCATGATTGCCGTGTTGGGGGTCATGCTGGGCAGCGCCTTCCATCCCGAGATCGTCGAGCAGATGGCGCGCTTGTCCCTGAGCCTCGGGGTGCTGTTCCTCTACATGCTGCTGATCACCGGTCTGGTCTACGCCTATTTCCGCAAGGTCATGCGCTACGACGGGGCCACCGCCTATTTCTCGGCCATCCCCGGCGGGCTCAACGAGATGGTCCTGATCGGTGGCGCCTCGGGCGGCGATGACCGCACCATCGCCCTGACCCACGCCTCGCGCATACTGCTGGTGGTCATGGTGATTCCCTTCTGGTTTCGCCTGGTCGAAGGCTATGAGCCGTCGCCGTCGAGCGCCGGCGCGCCGTTCGCCACCATTGCCCTGGCCGACCTCGGCGTCATGGCCCTGTGCGGCGTGGTCGGCTTCCTGGTCGCCCGCCTGGTCAAGGTGCCGGCGCCGGCCCTGATCGGCCCCATGATCCTGAGTGCCGCCGCTCACCTGACCGGCATCGCCGCATCGCGGCCGCCGGTGGAGC
>JAYGEF010000310.1:0-2738 GCA_046582535.1 Alphaproteobacteria bacterium | reverse complement strand
CGACCTCCCGAAGGTCGGCTCGCTCGCCCGCCACTGGACTATTCCTTGTCGGCAAGAGGCGGCCGGGTATCGAAGGCCATGCGTTGCAAGCGGTATAGCCGGGCGGTGAAGGCGCGGGCGTCGGCGGCGCTCATTTCGCTGGCCCGGTAGAAGGCTTCCATTTCCGTGCGCACGGCCAGCGGTGGATGAGCGGCGATCTTTGCCGCGACTTCCAGGGCGCGGGCCTCCAGGGCGGCGCTGTCGGCAACCACCTCGTTGACGATGTGATGCTCCAGGGCCTGGCGGGCGTCGAAGGATTCCCCGGTGAGCAGCATCCACATGGCCGAAGTCGGCGGGATCATTCTCGACAGGCGCATGACACCGCCGGCGCCGCCCATGCCATAGGCGATCTCCGGCAGGCCGAACTTGGCGTTTTCCGAGGCGATGCGGATGTCGGTTAGGTGCATCAGGTAGATGAACCCCTGCCCCAGGCAATGGCCGTTGATGGCGCCGACGATGGGCTTGAAGCGGGTAAGGTTCAGGACCTCGCTCTCCCAACCGGGATAATCCAGGTCCTCCCCGTCGTGGCGGGTACCCAGTTCGCGCTGCACCCGCGCGGCGAGGGTGCGCTCGACCCTGGGTGTCTTGATGTCGTCGCCGGCACAAAAGGCGCGGTCACCGGTCGCCGACCACACCGCCACATGAACCGAGTCATCGGCCACGAAGTCCTTGAGGATCTCGAGAAATTCCTTGTGCAGGGCCGGGGTAAAAACGTTGACCGGGGGATTGTCCATGACGATCCGGGCGATGGCATTTTCTTTGGCGTAATGAAGGGGCATAGTGGTCCGCCGATTGTGTTAGGTGACGGCGATGCTAGAGCGTCTGCAAATAGTTTTACAGAGGGATGAAGTGCGATGATCGATCTTACGGGCAAAGTGGTTCTGGTAACCGGCGGTTCACGCGGCATCGGCGCCGCCACGGTGCGGCAGGTCGTCGCTACCGGCGGCGAGGCGATCATCCACTACGGCGTCAACGAGCAGGCGGCGCGCGCCCTCGCCCAGGAGGTCGGCGAGGACAAGGTCCATATCTGCCAGGCCGACATGCTGTCGGTGCCCGAGACCGAGGCCTTGTGGGATGACGCGGTGGCCTGGCGCGGCCGCATCGACGTGCTGGTCAACAACGCCGGGGTCTACGAGAAGTGCGTGCTCGATCAGGACCTGGACGATTTCCTGGCCGGCTGGGAGCGCACCATGCGCATAAACCTCACATCCACGGCCCAGCTATGCCGGCGGGCCATCGAGCATTTCACGGCGCGCGGCGGCGGCATCGTCGTCAACGTGGCCAGCCGCGCCGCCCATAACGGCGATGATCTCGATCACATACAATACGGCGCTTCCAAGGCCGACATGCTGGCGCTCAACCGGACCATCGCGCGCAAATGCGCCAAGGACGGCGTGCTGGCTTACGGCATTGCGCCGGGTTTCGTTCATACCGACATGGTCCAGCCGGTGATCGACGAACGCGGCGCCGACGCCATGGCGGCGCTGTACCCCACAGGCCTCATGACCACGCCGGAAGAAGTCGCCAGCGTCATCCTGTTCTGCGCCAGCGGCTTGTCGCCCCAGACCACCGGCAACACCATCGACATCTGCGGCGGCGCCGAGGTCCGCTGACCGTCAGTAACATTCAAAATTAGAACATGGCTCTTTAGCGGCCACTGGCAGCCACATTGAGGTCCTGCCGTTGGACTCGCATTGCCGCGTTCCCTAAACTGCACCCCGCAACCAAAACATTTCGAGGGAGGCTCTCGTGGCACGACCAAGCATGCTGGTCCATCTCGTTGACGCGGCCAATCTAGTCACGCTAGGCGGTCTCGCGCTTGCTTTCTTCGCCTGCTGGGCGGTTTTGTCGGGACAGCCCTCCTTGGCCATGGCCCTGGCCGCGTTGGCCGTCGTCATCGATAACGTGGACGGGTGGATAGCGCGGCGAGCAGTGGGGCGAAACCCGGCACTTGAGCATTTTGGGCGGCATTTGGATTGTTATGCGGACTACGTCACCAAAGGCATATTTCCCGTCCTGTATCTATTGATCGCAACCGATTTGCAGGTCCTGTCCGTGCCGGTGGCACTGATTTACCTGATGGCGGTTGCCATCCGATATAGCTACGAGTTCGTGCCGGACCGCGCTCATATAGGCCTTTCGCCCGACTATATGATTGCGTTCCTATGCCTGTTGCAATTGGCGGCGCCACAAATTGGTTCGGCCTTTATCCCCGCCCTCATGATGAGCCTGGTGGGTTTTGCGGCGCTCGCCGTCGCGCCATTTCCCTCACCGACGTTGAAGGGCAGCGCTGTCGTTGGTTTTTGCCTCTTTCTTTTGGTTCTGGCCGTGGTTCTTCTGGTCGGCGCTCTATAGCACTCGTATCCCGCAACGAGCCGCCCGGGAATGCATTATTGCTCAATCGCCTCATGACAACCGCACACCTCGAGTCGAGTAAGTATTAGTGTTGCGGAAAATTTCTTTTGGCCCGGCCGTTATCCTAGAATGCACAATGGCCTAGCTGTTTCCAGCTAAGCCATTGTTATAAATGGTGGGCACGACAGGATTCGAACCTGTGACCGCCTGATTAAAAGTTACATGATGCGGCTTGTCAGCGCTCATCACAATCAGGCAATCGTCTATAAATTATCCCTTGTATCAGCGTATGTTATGCCAATATTATAAGGCATGATAAGCGCAGGATAACCCGATCTTCTGAC
>JAYGEF010000200.1:0-6281 GCA_046582535.1 Alphaproteobacteria bacterium | reverse complement strand
GGCGACCCCCCTCTTGTCGTGACAAAGACTGGCGCGGGCTGAAAGAGAGTAAGAAGGGAAGAATACCAGGGGTCATTCTAATGACCGCTGGCAAGCGCAACCGCGCGTCGCCGCTTATGCGGCGGGAGCCCGCGTGGCGCTTGAACGCGCTTTCCAAAACTAACCCTTCCGCGAGAGCACCAAGACTTCGGCGTCGCCGTCGACAACGATGGTCTCGCCGACCGAGCAGATGGTCTGCAGCTTGACCCGGCGGCGCTCGCTGTTGATTTCGGTGATGGTTGCCCGGGCACGTACCGTATCACCGGCCCGAACCGGCGCCTTGAAGCGGCAGTTCTGGCTGATGTAGATGCAGCCGTGGCCCGGCAGCTTGGTGCCGATCACCGTCGAGATCAGGCTGGCCGACAGCATGCCGTGGGCAATCGGGCCGCCGAACATGGTGCCGGCGGCATATTCGTGATCAAGGTGCAGCGGATTGGTGTCACCGGAAATAGCGCAAAACAGATTGATGTCGGATTCGGTGATGGTCTTCGAATAGATGGCGGTCATGCCGACCGCGAGGTCTTCGATCATATGGCCGTCGAGCTCGGCGGAATCGAAGATCGGCGTAACGGTGGCGCTGGATGACGTGTTCGACATGATAACCTGACCTTATGCGGCTGAGGGCAATTGATTGTGCGGTGCAATATATCGCAAGCCCGAATGGCTAACAAGCCATTGAAACCGTGAATTTGGCGTTAACGCAGGCGCGAGATGACCCTATGGAATGGGGCATCGCTTGACGCCAGGGCGGCGCCCCGCGATGGTGCGCCTATGAGCCAACCACCCGTCACGCCCCAGTCACCAACCACACCCATGTCTCAGGCCCTCGACGAAGCCAGGGCCGCCGCCGCTCGGGGCGAGGTTCCCGTGGGCGCCGTCGTGGTGCGCGATGGCGAAGTGCTGGCGGCTGCCGGCAATCGCACGGAAGAACACAGCGATCCCACCGCCCATGCGGAGATGTTGGCGCTGCGGGCCGCCGCTCAAGCCCTGGGCAATCCCCGCCTCGGCGGCTGTGATCTCTATGTCACGCTGGAGCCCTGCCCTATGTGCGCCCAGGCGATTTCCCTGTTTCGCGTTCGCCGGCTCTATTTTGGTGCGCCTGATCCCAAGGGCGGCGGTGTCGAGAACGGCCCGCGTATTTTCAGCCAGCCGACTTGTCACCATAGTCCCGAGGTCTACGGCGGCATTGCCGAGATCGAGGCGGCGTTGCTGCTGAAAGCTTTTTTCCAGGCGCGGCGCTAGGGCCTAACGGCTCGTTCTTAAAGGCTTTGAAAGGACTTCCCGTGCATGGTGTCCCACGGCGCGGAGAACTGTGCCGGGCATCAGAGAGTTTGAAGTCGGATCATGACGCCGAGAGAAATCGTCGAGACCATCCACAAACACGAGAAATGGGTCACCAATCAGGCCGGTGGCGAGCGTGCGAAATTCCAGCTTCTCGATTTGGCGGGCTTCGCCTTCGCCGGCTGCAATCTGCGCGGCGCGCTGTTCTCGGGCGCCGCGCTCAACGGCGCTGATTTTTCCTATGCCGACCTGACCGACGCCGACCTGTTCGGCACCATTATGATCGGCTGCGATCTGCGCGGCGCCAACCTGACGGGCGCCAATCTGACCAGGGCCATCCTGCGCAATTCCGACATGCGCGAAGGCACCATGATGCGCTCGGATACGAGCGAAGGACTGGTGGTCGTCGAGACTCGGGAAGATGTCGCCGCCAAGACTTTCGTAACCTTCGAAAATGCCGATTTATCGCGCGCGCGCCTGGCCCGAAAATCCCTGGTCGACTCGAACCTGCGCAACGCCATGTTGAGCCGGACCGATTTAAGCGGCGCTGATCTCAGCGGCGCCGACCTGAGTAACGCCAAACTGGCCAATGCCGATCTTTCCGGCGCCAAGCTCGAGGCCGCCGACTTTTCGGAAGCTGACTTGTCCGGGGCCGACCTGGCCGGCGCCGAGGTGGCCGAGTGCAATTTCACCAACACGGATTTCACCGCCGCCAAAGTCGAGAACGTCGACTTCGAGGCCGCCGACACCACCGGCTCCAAGCTGACCAAGCCGCCGGTGGGCTCGCTGCGCGATGTACTTGCCCAACACCTGAAGTTGATCGGGTCTGGTGGCAGGGAAGGGGTGCGGGCCGAACTTTCTGGCGCCAAGCTCAGCCAATTCGACCTGTCGGGGCTCAATCTCAGCGGCGCCGATTTTCACGGCGCCCACATGGACCAGGCCAATTTCACCCAGTCGGTGCTGGTCATGGCCGATCTGTCGGGCGCCGATCTGACCGAGGCGACCATGCGCGAGGCGGTGTTGGAAGGCATCAATCTGAGCAACGCCAATCTGTCCGGTTCCGATTTGCGCGAGGCGGCATTCGGCGCCGTCGACATCAAGGACGACGCCGGGGTTTCGACCGGGCGCATGTGGCCGGCCAATTTGATAAATGCCAACTTCTGTGGGGCCGACTTGCGCGGCGCCGATCTGCGTGGCGCAAATCTCAGCGGCGCCAATCTCACCGACACGGATCTCTCCGAGGCCAACCTCAACGGCGCCACGTTCGACTCCGCCGCCGAGTAACGCCAACGCTCTCTTAAGCTTGCCTTTCGGCCTCGCTCCGCCGAACATCCCCTAGTACTGACTTACCAACCGTTTGGCGGAAGGCCCAGTCTGTGTATACACAAGGTTGGCCGTTTGAACGCCCATCGGTCATGCTTTATGGCCGATGGTGAAATTGCCAGGGGAACATCATGAGGCTTGAGGGCAAAATCGCCGTGGTAACCGGCGGCACCAGCGGTATCGGTAAGCGCATGATCGAGCGTTTCGTTGAGGAGGGCGCCACCGTGGTGTTCAGCGGCCGGCGCGCCCATCTCGGGGCCGAGGTGGCGACCGCCACCGGCGCGACCTTCATTGAGGCCGACGTGGCCCGGACGGCCGATGTGGAGCGTACCATCAAGCAGACCGCCGACGCCCACGGCCGTATCGACATTTTGGTCAACAACGCCGGTGGCCCGGCCCCGGGCGGGCGCATCGAGGACTTGTCCCTGGAGGGTTTCGATACCGCCGTGGCGGTTCATGTGCGCGGCGCCCTGGCCCATATGAAATATGCCGCCCCAATGATGCGCGCCCAGGGCGCCGGCAGCGTGGTCAATATCGGCTCGGTGGCGGCCCACCGGGCGGGTTATTCATCGTCGGCGATCTACGGCACGGTCAAGGCGGCCCTGGTCCACCTGACCCGCTGCGCCGCCATGGAACTGGGCGAGGACGGCGTGCGGGTCAACTCGATCTCGCCGGGGGCCATCGCCACGGGCATCTTCGCCAAGGCCATGGGCATGGATCACGACGCCGCTGAGGCGACCGCCGAGCAGGTCAAGATCGCCTTCGCCAAAAACCAGGCGGTGCCCCGGGCCGGCATTCCCGACGACATCGCCAACGCCGCGGTATTCCTGTCCAGCGACGAGGCCGGCTTCATCAACGGCGAGGACATCGTCATCGACGGCGGCTTGATCTGGGGCAAGCGCTATTCCGAGGTCATGGCCGGCGGCCACGCCTGGAAGCATTTGTTTGAGTAAAACCTTCTAAGAGCGGATGCGCGTCGGGGTCAACTCGAGGAGCACCCAGTCTTCTTTCTTTTCCCACACCGCGATGGTCTTGCGCGCTTTTTCGGGCTCGTAGTAGACCGCCGCCAGGCGGCAGGCGAGTTCGCCGCCGCCCTGGTCGAGGACCGCCACGGTACCCTCGACCGTGACCCCGGCCTCGGCGATGCCAATCCCCTGGGCGACGCTGAGGCAAGCCCGCGGATCGTCGGCGAGCCGCTTAATCTTACCGGTGTCGCGGCTGGAAAACATGCGGATCTTGTAGCCGTCCCACTCATACCAAAGCGGCATGGCATTGGGCGATCCGTCCGCATTCAGGGTGCACAACGTGCCGATCCGGGTTTCTTTGAGGAACGCGTCGCGCTCCGCCGTACTCATTCCCACTTGGTTATCTCCTCTGGTGTTCGTCCTATTGCGAGTCTCGCAAAATTTTGACCAGCGCCATCACATGCTGTTCGCCATAGCCGGCGTCAATCGCCTTCTCGAACAGGCGGGCAACGTAGTCGGGAAAATCCGTGTTGATGCCGGCGTCCCGCCCCTGGGTGCGAATGCGCTGCACGGCGGATTCCCAGATGCGCAGGGACGCGGTGTATTTGTCGAACTCGGACGCGTGAATGACATTGGCATAGCGCCGGGAGAAACTGTCCTCCGGGTACATCACCGCCAATTCATCGAGACCGATACCCTCCGATTCACACATTCGCGCGGCATGGCTGACGGCCATGAAGCGGCCGAATGACTCGCAGACCGCCGCCAGATCGAGAACCGACGCGGCCCGGACGTTGGCGCCCAGATATCGAATATCGCCGCCGAGGCCCGCGAGCAGGCCGGCGGCCCGGTCATAGGCCGCCTTGTCTCCGGACAATAGAATTTCAGCGCGATCCGTGCCGATGACGTGGGGCCCACAATGAATTGCGCCATCCAGATAGGCGGCCCCTTCGGCGCTCATCCAGGCGTCGCTATCGGTCGCTTCCCGCGGCGTGCTGGTGCTGAGTTGGACAATCGTCCGGCCCGCCAAATGAGGCTTCACCTCGTCGGTCCGCATAAAGCCGTCGGCCACCGAATTACTATCGACACAGATCAGGATCACCGGGCTTGCGGAGATCGCGGCAACCACGTTGGGCGCGGCCGCCACGCCATCATCAATGAACGGCGTCATCTTGTCCGGTGAGCGGTTCCAGACTGTCAGGTCATGGCCCGCCTGCCCCATGGCACGGGCCAGTGCCGCGCCCATTCGCCCCAAACCAATCACCGTAATGTCAGCCATGAGCTGCGCTCCTAATTCAGGGCAATGCGCGGCGTCTCAGGAAAACGCGCCATCGCCAAGGCCGCTTGAGTCTTCAAAGGATTCGGCTGCGGCGCGAGCCAATGCCAGATGTTTGGCCCGCGCTTCTTCGTTGGCTTCGACTTCAGGGAAGATGTGAGTCTGCACATCCGTGATGCCGCAGTAGCCGAAGATGCCGGCGTCAACGAGGCGCTGCAGGGCGCCGTGATAGCCATATTTGCGATACTGTCCCACGTCCGTGGCGGCGGGGCAGAACAAGGCCACTTTTTTATGGGCCAGCAGGCCGCTCGAAATTCCTTCAATATAGTTGAAGGCGAATCCGGCGTTGAAAGTCCGGTCGATCCAGCCCTTGAGGATCGCCGGCATGGACCACCACCAGAGCGGAAAAAAGAATACCATCGCATCAGCATCCGCCACCCGTTTCTGCTCGGCGGCAATTCCCTCGGTGACCTCGGCCAGGCCATTGTAGACAGCGACATCGTCCAAATTGAAGCGCGGATCAAAGCCCTCCGCGTTCAAGTCGACGATGGTGACGGTGTGGCCCGTCGATTTGGCCGATGCCACGAATTCGTCCATTAAGGCGCGGGTAAAGGATTCCGGGTTGGGGTGCGCGAGCACGGCCAGAAATTTCATTATGTCACTCCATTCGAAATTGAGGGCCCCACGTCCAGGTCGCGGTGACGACACCAAACCGCCCCGAAACGTCGGGGCGGGAGGTGGACGGGCTTGTTGCATCCAAGGTGGTGTCGCGGTGGCTAGTCTCCGGGATAGGATTCGGCGTCGCTGTAGGGGAACCACCAGAAGTCCTCGGGCGCACAATTGGGATCGATCATCACCATCTTGGTGTGGCGAAACTGATCGAGCCCTTCGGCGCCGAGCTGGCGTCCGGTGCCGGTCATCTTGATGCCGCCGAACGGTCCGGCGTCGTTGTCGAGAAGTGGCGCGTTGACCCACACCATGCCGGCTTCGAGTTCGTTGACCGCGCGCATGCTTTCCTTGAGGTCGGTGGTATAGATGTTAGCGCCAAGTCCCATGACCGAGTCGTTGGCCAGGGTGATCGCCTCGTCAAGGCCGGAGACCCGGCACATGGGCGCTACCGGCCCGAACGGCTCGTCGTGCATGATCTCCATGTCGTGGGTCACGCCGCCCAGCACCGTGGCGTCGACGAACCAACCCTTGTTGAACTCGGCCGGCCGGCCGCCGCCGATAATCGGCTTGGCGCCCTGCTCGATGGCGCGGGCGAGTATACTCTCGTAGCGGTCGCGCTGGCGCTCGCTGACCATGGGTCCCATGTCGACTTTGCCGAGACCGTTGCCGATGCGGATTTTGGCGACTTCCTCGGCCACTTTTTCGACGAATTCGTCATAGATTGCGTC
>JAYGEF010000164.1:0-6402 GCA_046582535.1 Alphaproteobacteria bacterium | reverse complement strand
CGGTGGCAACCCATTCGATACGGGCGTTCTGGAAATGCGCGAAGGACTGGTCTGAAGTCGAGAAGCCGGCGGTGGCGATGGTCGTCATGGCATGGCAGATCGCCTCGAAGGGGGTCATGCCGGCGGACCAGTAGGCGATCGCCGCGGCCAGGGTCAGGGTTAGATAGATGACCGAGATCACCGCCGAAATCTGGGCCGCCCGGGGCAGCGCCTTTTCCGACTGGTCCGATGATTCCGTGCGGAACAACTGCATGCCGCCGACCCCCAGCATGGGCAGCACGGCGATCGCCATGACGATGATGCCGATGCCGCCCTGCCATTGCAGCAGGGCGCGCCACAGCAGGATGCCCGGCGGTGCCTGGTCGAGGCCGACGATGACCGTCGAACCGGTGGTGGTCAGCCCCGACATGGCCTCGAAGAAGGCGTCGGCGTAGTCGAGCTCGAGCTCGGCGAAGGAGAACGGCAGGGCGGCGAAGGCGGCCATGACGATCCAGGCCAGGGTGGTCAGCAGGAAGGTCTGGCGGACACTCAGGCGCACCGGTCCGGTGCGGTTCATGAGCATCAGGGTGACGCCGATGAACAGCGTGAAGAACCCGGCCGCCAGGAACACACGCCAGTCCGGATTGCCGTCCATGGCGTCGGCCAGGGCCGGCACGAACATGAAGGCGGCCAAGGTCGTCAGCAAAATACCGACGACGAACAGAACAGGGCGAAGGTCGATCACGCCAGCATCCCCGACTCGGTCAGTGAAAATGTCAGCAGGACGCTCTTAGCACATTTGCAATGCGGGCTTAAGAGCCGTTAGACGCCGTGGCGCGACACCGGGTTGCCGATCATGGTGAGGAACTCGCGCCGGGTCTTGGGATCCTTGCGGAAACCGCCCAGCATACGGCTGGTCACCATCATGGTGCCGGGGCGGCGGACGCCGCGGGTGGTCATGCAATGGTGGGACGCCTCGATAACCACGGCGACGCCAGAGGGTTTGAGCACGTCGTTGATGATGTCGGCGATCTGGGTGGTCATCTTCTCCTGGATCTGCATGCGCCGGGCATAGATGTCCACAACCCGCGCCAGTTTGCTGATACCGACGACCCGGTTGCGCGGCAGATAGGCCACATGAGCCTTGCCGATAATCGGCGCCATGTGGTGTTCGCAGTGGGATTCGAAGCCGATTTCCCGCAGCACCACCATTTCGTCGTAGCCATCGGTTTCGTCGAAGGTCCGCTCCAGCACCTCGGCCGCGTCTGACTGGTAGCCGGCAAAATACTCTTCATAGGCGCGCACCACCCGTGCCGGCGTGCCCCTGACGCCTTCGCGGTCCGGGTCGTCGCCGGCCCATTGGATCAGGGTGCGGACCGCGGCTTCGGCGTCCTCGCGGGTGACGGCGCCCGCTTCCAAGGCGACCTTGGCGGCCGCGGCATTAGATGCACTCACAAACTGTCTCCTTGGTATTAATGGACGTGACCCTGATCATGAGGGCTGTCGAGAGAAAACGCCGGAATTGCCACATCAAAGGCCTCGCCGTCGCGGGTTTCCATCTCATAGGTGCCAAGCATGATTCCCGACGGCGTGCCCAACGGCGTGCCGCTGGTGTACTCGAAGGTCTCGTTGGGGCCAAGCACCGGCTGTTCGCCGACCACACCGGCGCCCCGCACTTCCAGAATGCGGCCATTGGCGTCAGTTATGCGCCAGTAGCGATTGATCAGTTGTACGGTCTCGTCGCCGGTATTTTGGATCGCCACCTGGTAGGCCCATACGAAATGGTCCTCTTCCGGCGCTGATTGATCCTCAAGAAAGAGAGGGATGACCCTCACTTCAATCGATCGCGTGGTTTGCTTATACATGGTCGTTAGTCCCGAGCTTGTCGCCCACAGGCCGAAGCGGGGCGGATGAATACCCCCCAGATAGTATGGCGCGCGGCCCGGTTGTCCAGCCGCCATATGGCTAAAGGCCTTGGATTACCCGCAGGAAGCGCCGCCGAGCACGCAGAACCGGGCACAATGGGGGTGGTTGAGCTTCACCGGGCCCTGGGCATCCGCCAGGCTGTGACCCAATTCAAACTGGTCGTCGTAGGGTACCAGGGTACAGGCGCTGACCACCGGACGATCGGCGCCGCGCCGCTTGATGACCATGCGCGAGGTGGCGCACATGGGGCTATCCGGCGCCACGCCGAGGATGTCCCAACAGTCGGTGGTGATTTCCGGCACATCGGCGACCACATCCATTTCCGGAAACAGTACCAATGACAGGGGGTTGAACGGATCGACCGGAATGCCGCGCTCGGCGAACAGACGGGCATAGCCCTTGCGCAGGGTATCCTCGGCCTCGCCCCAGCAGGTGCGCCCGGCGACATGGAGGTTGAAGCCGTTTTGCGCCAACCATTCGAGGCCCACGATAGTCGGCCCCCAGGCGTGGGCGCCGCGCTCAAGCTCATGGAGTGCCGGCGTGTAGTGGTCGAGAGAGATGCGGATTATCAGCCGGTCGCCAAAGCGTTCGCGAAGGTCGAGCAGGGGCGCGGCGAGCTTCATCATCGGCCGCATGGCGTTAGTCAGCACCAGCACCTCGTAGCCGCGGCCCAGAGCGTCGCCGATCATGGCGATAATGTCGGGGTTCATGAACGGCTCGCCGCCGGTAAAACCAATTTCCCGGGTTGCCATGGCGTGGTCTTTGATCTCGTCGAGATAGACGGCGACCTCGGTGGCGCTGAGATAGCTCAGGCGGTCGTTGGTCGGGCTCGATTCGATATAGCAGTTGCTGCAGGTCAGATTGCACAGGGTGCCGGTGTTGAACCACAGGGTATCGAGGCGCGAAAACGCCACCTCGGCGCGGCGCTTGCCGTCGGCTGTGACGTTGGGATCGCGGAACTTGGCCGTATCGATCAGAGGAAAGGTTTGGGACGCGACGTCGGACATTCGACTTCTCACTGGCAACTTATCACTGGAACGGTCTACTCAGGCGGGGCACCCTTTCTCTAGCGTGAGGAGCCCCGCACACCAAATCAATCTTTCGTGCGCACCGACTTGCCCGCGCGGGCTCGCTTTCGTATACAGGGGATATGGCACGGCGCGGGCGGGCGTAGCTCAATGGCAGAGCCTTTGCTTCCCAAGCAAATGACGAGGGTTCGATTCCCTTCGCCCGCTCCACCGTTCCGGCAACGTTGTATCTGCCGTGGTGTCTAGCCGGCCATCATTCTGTCCATGGTCTTCATAACGCTACCTCGTGTTTCGTGGCGCGGTGCAGACCCGGTCAGTGTAGCCCGAAATGTGGTTTTTCGGCAAATTTCCGGGGTTTTGGCCGCTTCAATCGATCAAGGCCTGGTAGGTGAGGGCGCGCAGTTCCCGGCGTACCGAATAGAAGCCTGATGGCATGAGCTGGGTGGCGTAGACCCCGACCAGGTCTTCCACCGGATCGACCCAAAAGGTGGTGCTGGCCATGCCGCCCCAGGTGTATTCACCGGGTGAGGTCATCATCTGGGCCAGGGCGGGATCTAGCATCACCGCGAAGCCGAGGCCGAATCCGACACCGTCAAGCTTGTATTCTGTGAAGCGGTCCTGGCCCAGGGCGCTGAGATCGCCGGGCAGGTGGTTGCGGGTCATGAATTCGACGGTCTTGCGACCCAGAATGCGCTCGCCGTCAAGAACCCCACCGCCGCGCAGGGCCTCGCAGAAGCGATAATAGTCGCCAATGGTCGAAAGCAGCCCGCCGCCGCCGGAGAAGGTTGTGACGTCGCGGCCGTAGCGGCTGTCCGTGCTGCCGTCGGCCCGCTTCATGGCGCCGTCGTCGGTCGCTGAGTAGAGCGCCGCCATGCGGTCGAGCTTGTCGGCCGGCACCTGAAAGCTGGTATCGACCATGCCCAGAGGTGCGAAGATTCGATCCTCCAGGAAGCGGTCGAAGGTCTGGCCCGACAGGACCTCGACCAAGCGCCCCAACACATCGATGGAAACGCTGTAGTTCCAAGCCTCGCCCGGATGACACACCAGGGGCAGGGCGGCCAGCCGGTCGCAAATTTCCTCCAGCGTCCCGCTCCGGGGATGGAAGTCGGCCTTGTGCTCCTTGTACAGAGCGCCGACCCGGGATTCCTCTGAGAAGCCGTAGGTCAGGCCCGAAGTATGGGTCAGCAGATGGTGGATGGTCATGGGGCGGCGCGCCGGCTCGGTGCGGATTTCGCCGCCGGGTATGTCCACCTCCATATGGGCGAAGGCGGGAATGTAATCCGCCACCGGATCGTCGAGTTGGAACAGGCCCTGTTCGTACAACATCATCACCGCCGCCGAGGTAATCGGCTTGGTCATGGAGTAGGCCCGGAAGATGGTGTCTTCGGCGATCGGCGTACCGGCTTCCACGTCGGCCTTGCCGGCCATGTCGAAGTAGGCAATCTCGCCGTGCCGGGCGATCAGGGTCATGGCGAAGGGCAGTTTGCCGGCATCCACATAGCCGGCCATCCAGTCGCCGATACGCCCGAGGCGCGCGCTGGAGAAGCCGACGGATTCGGGAGTCACGGTAGGGGGCATGATTGTCGCCTCGGTCAGGTTAAGCCCCGGGCAATCTTCTTTTCCGGGTCATAGAAGGGCAGGGATACGATGTCGGCGGCAAGGCTCTCGCCGTCGGGCGCCGCCACCGAAACTTCGGCGCCGAGCCAGTCGCCGGGCTCGGCCATGCGCACGAAGGCAACGCCGCAATCGAGGTGCGGCGACCACGATGATGTGGTGATTTGACCGACCACGCGGTTGTCCCTGGAAACCTCGGCGAAGCGCTTGGGTGTGGCGCTGGCGCAGCGCAGGCCGAACATCAAGGGGCGTTGGTCGGCGCCTTCGAGCGCCTGCTTGCCGACAAAGTCCGGTTTGCTCAGGTCAACGAATTTGCCGAGCCCGGCCTGATAAGGCGTCATCGACGCGTCGATGTCGGTGCCGTAGTCGATGATGCCGGCTTCGATGCGCCGGATGCCCATGGAATCCAGGCCACTGTTTATCAAACCGTGTTCCGCGCCGCTGCTCAGCAGATGACGCCACAGGGCGGGCCCGTCGGTGTCGGCCTGGGTGTAGACCTCGAAGCCCATTTCGCCGGTCCAGCCGGTGCGCGAGACGGTGACCGGTTGTCCTCCCAGGGCGCATTCCAACACATCGAAGTACTTGAAGCTTTCGGGCGCGCCGCCGTCACGGGCCGCCGCGAGAATATCGAGCGAGCGCGGCCCCTGGACCTGGAGCACCCAGGAATTCGGATCGCTTGCGGTTACGTCAAGGCCGACGCCGAGGGCCGCCAGCCAGGGCTGAAACTCACCGTCCGCCTGGACATAGAGGAAGCGCTCCGGGCCCAGGCGCAGGACCACGCCATCCATCAGAATGCCGCCATCGGGCCCGCAGGCCAGGCCATAGGCCGCCCGGCCCACGCGCAGCTTGGCCATGTCTCGGGTCAGGGCCTTGTCGAGCAGTCGCTCGGCGTCGGGCCCGACGATCGCGATGGGCGATTCGGGCACGTCGTAGAGCACTGCGCGCGTGCGCAGGGTCTGGTAGGCGGCGGCCACGTCGTCGCCCAGGGTCCAGGCATAAAGCCGCCGGTTGTAGACACCCAACTGGGCGTCGGCCACGGCGTAGCAGGAATAAAACGGAGATAGCTTGAAGCGGTTTTGCTGAACGGTGAATGGCGGAATAGGGGTATCGCTCATGGTGCTCCCACGGGGTCGGTTGATGTTGCTGTGCCGCACGAATTCATCAGGAGAAGGTGTGAATTGCAAGGCTTCCCTGTATCAAACGCCGCGATTGACGGCGGCGCGGCGACTGGTAACCTCGGCGGCAAGGAGATGGCGCCATGAATTACCAGAATAAATCCGTGCATTCGCGCGATTGGGTGCCTCGTTTCGATGACGGTCGCCATCCCCGCGCTCGCATCGGTTTCGTGCTGATTGCCACCGAGCGGCTGCTTGAGGACGAGATGTTTCGTCTCGCCCCGCCGGGTGTGGGCATCCATTTCAGCCGGGCGCGCAACCCGCGTGAGATCGAAGTGGCCAGTCTGGCCTCGATGATCGACCAACTGGCCGAAGCCGCATCGCTGATCATGCCGAGCGAGGCGCCGGATGTGGTTTGCTACGCCTGTACCTCGGGCAGCGTGGTCATGGGCGAGGACAACGTCATTGCCGAGCTTGAGAAGGGCGCGCCCGGCGCCGCCGCCACGACTCTGTTAAGCGGCGTTATCGCCGGCCTGCGGGCGCTGGAGGCCAAGCGTATCGTAATTGCCACGCCCTACCTGGACGAAGTCAACGCCGTCGAGGCCGACTATATGGCTCGCCAGGGCTTCGAGGTGCTCGACATCCAGGGCCTCAACCTGACCTACGACGAGGAAATCATTCGCGTCGCGCCGGACTTCCTGGCCGAGTTCGCCGCCGCCCTGGACCGGCCCGACGCCGAC
>JAYGEF010000475.1:0-5115 GCA_046582535.1 Alphaproteobacteria bacterium | reverse complement strand
GGCTTGTTCAAGGCGCAGAAGCACGAGCCAACCGGGCCGTCGGTCAGTGAAGTGTTCAAGGACTGCGACGTCTGCCCTGAGATGGTGGTGGTGCCGGCGGGTTCGTTCATGATGGGGTCACCATCCGGTGAGAAAGATCGTGGGAATGATGAAGGTCCGCAGCACCGCGTGACCATCCCGGCGTCGTTCGCGGTGGGCAAATACGAGATAACGTTCACGGAGTGGGATGCGTGCGTGGCTGGTGGAGGTTGCGGTGGATACCGGCCCAAGGACAACGGCTGGGGCCGCGGCGAGCACCCTGTCATCAACGTGAGCTGGAAGAATGCGAAATCCTATGTGGCGTGGCTGAGCCGAAAATCGCGACAGGAGTACCGGTTGCTATCGGAGGCCGAGTGGGAGTATGCGGCGCGAGCCGAGACGGCGACACCGTTTCACTTCGGTTTGACGATCTCGACGGACCAGGCGAATTACGACGGGCGCCAAACCTATGGTAACGGCCGCAAAGGTATCTATAGAAAGAAGACGGTGCCGGTCGGCGGTTTCCCAGCTAATTCCTTTGGCCTTTTCGACATGCACGGCAACGTCCGGGAGTGGGTCGAGGATTGCTGGCACAAGAATTACTCGAGGGCGCCGAGCGATGGACGCGCCTGGACGAGCGGAGGCGACTGTAGCCTTCGTGTCCGTCGGGGCGGTTCCTGGCTCAGCAGTCCGAGGTACCTCCGCGCGGCGTTCCGCGGCAGGGACGGCGACGACTACCGGTACGACGATATCGGGTTCCGTGTCGCCAGGACGCTTTTACCCCTTGCTCCTTAGCCCCTTTACCTCTTTTAGGTCTGGGGGCGAAGCCCCCAGCGCAAATTTCTTGAATTGTATTGGAGGCGCAATTGACAACCAAACTGGCTGACAACAGCCGACGAACAGGCGCGGCGCTGGAACAGACGTACCAGTTCGTCCTTTGGCTGATTCCAACCGTGGAAAAGTTTCCCAGATCGCAGAAATTTCTGTTGGGAGATCGAATTCAAAGCACCGAAATCGACGTGTTGGAGGGCGTCATCGAGGCGACATACACGCGCGACCGCGACCGGCTGCTCATACGAGCCAATCTAGGCATTGAGAAGCTGCGCTTTCTGTTCCGTATCGCCATGGACCTTAAACATCTCGACCCGCGTCGCTACGAACATGCCGCCCGCAGTCTCGATGAGATTGGACGGCTTGTCGGAGGCTGGAGGAAGCATGCCACGCAAGCATGATGATCTGTTCGATGGAATCGCCAACTTCCAGTCGCTCCTCGCTGCCGCGCGCCGCGCCGTGCGGGGAAAACGCAACAAGCCGAGCGCCGCGGCCTTCATGGCGAACCTTGAGACCGAAGTCCTTACCCTCGAACGCGAGTTGCGGGACGGAAGCTATCGGCCGGGTCGGTATGTGACCATCGAGGTGCGTGACCCCAAGCGGCGCGTGGTTTCGGCGGCGCCTTTCCGGGACCGCGTCGTGCATCACGCCCTGTGCGCCGTGGTCGAGCCGATTTTTGAACGTGGCTTCATTTTCGACAGCTACGCCAACCGCGTCGGCAAGGGCTCGCACCGGGCTGTCGCGCGCTACGAACGTTTCCGGGATCGGCATCGCCACGTGCTGAGGGCCGATATTTTCCGCTACTTTCCCGCTATCGATCACGAGGTTCTAAAGACCGACATGCGCCGCCGCGTTGCCTGCGAAGGGACGCTGGGGCTGATCGACAGCATCATCGACGGCTCGAACCCGCAGGAGCCGGTTCGCACCTATTATCCCGGCGACCAGTTGTTCACGCCCCATGAGCGCCGTCGCGGCCTTCCCATCGGCAACCTGACGAGCCAGTTCTTCGCCAACGCCTATCTCGACGGCCTCGATCACTTCTGCAAGGAGGTGCTGCGGGCCAAGGGCTACGTCCGCTACGTCGACGACTTCGCGCTGTTCCACGACGACCCGGCCGTGCTGGCGCGCTGGCGCGGGCGGATTGCCCGCTATCTCGAACGGCGGCGGTTGTCGCTGCACCCGCGCAAGACGTTTGTCGCGCCGACGTCCGAGCCCGCCGAGTTTCTCGGCTTCGTGCTGATAAATGGTGGTTGGCGCCGACTGCCGGAAGCCAACATGCGCCGGTTTCGCAACCGGCTGCGTGGCCTGCGGGACAGGTACCGCGCCGGGACCGTCGCCATCGAAGAGGTCGAGCGGCGCGTCGGCGCGTGGATTGCTCATGCCGAACATGCCCATACGTGGCGCTTACGCCATGCGATCTTCCAAGGCAGGATGTTCGATCCCGCCTGGAAGTCTGACCACCCCCCTGCCTTCGTGTCCTTCGGGGCGGTTCCTGGAACAACAATCCGAGGAACCTCCGCGCGGCGAACCGCAACAGGAACGACGACGACAACCGGAACAACAAAATCGGGTTCCGTGTCGCCAGCACGCACACCCGCTGGAACCGGCGCGTTCATGGACGCGCCGGGCAGGCACGCGTGCGTCCAGGGGTGGTCATGATGAGCGGGCCGCTGTGAGTTGACGCGGCCAGGGACGGCGCCCGTCTTGGCCTTCGTGGCGACGGGCGCCGGACACCATCCTAAAACCCCCCAACAAAACCCGCCTCGCCCTTTCATAGTCAGGGGTATCTGACATGAAAGGGACGAAGCAATGGCTGACCACCCCAAATCTCTCCGCAAATTCGCAACCCTAAGTCTGGCGCCGGTACTGGCCGCGCTGGCCCTCTCGGCCTGCGTTCAGGACTTCGCGCGCAACGGCGGGCCCGAGGAAGGCATCGGCTACCGCGATGCGCGCTATGTGGAAATCGAGGCCATGCGCGACTATCGCCAGTGCCGCGACGACGCCCTGGCGCTCGACCGCCAGGCGCGCCAGGCGGGCTCGGCCGCGCGTTATCTGGCGAGCGCCCGCCAGCTTGAGACCTGTGAGGCTAATCTCGGGCCCGAGGCCGCCAGCCTGGCCCCGGACGAACGCATGCGGGCCTATGCCCTGAGCGTTCAGAACTACCTCAAGGGCGGCGACGTGGCCCACGCGCGGGCCAATCTGGAGACCTTCCAGACGGCCTTCCCGGACCACGACCTCTATTACCCGGACGGCTCGTCGTTTACCGAGACCATGGAAATCCTGCTCGGCTTGCGCGACCGCAGCGCGGTTGGCGAGTTCTCGGTGGCGAACGTCGGCGAGACGCTCAAGGCCGAGCTCCGCCGCGCCCGCTACTGGCAGCGCAACTAGAGGTACGGACAATGATGAACATCGGACTCAATCGTCACTCCTCGCCGTCGCGGCGTTCCTCCCTGCTGCTCTCGGCGGCGGTCGCGGCGACCCTGATCCTGGCGGCGCCGGCCATGACGTTGGCGGCCCAGAGTGAATTGGCCTGGACGCCCCAGCCGACTGAGCGGCTAGTCAAGCTGCCGGCGAGCTATCTCAAGAAGTCGCTCGACTACGACTTCGCCCAATCCGGCCTCGGCCAGGCGATCCGCGATGTCGACTTGGAGGTTGGCTTCAAGGTTCTCACCCTGGGTGATCTGCAGGCCGCGGTCGAACGCGCCGACGGCGAGGTTCGCGACGAGCTGCGCCACCAGTTTCTCGCCGAGAAGCGCGAATACCTGGAGCTGATGTCGCGCAAGAACGACCTCAGGCGGCAATACGCCGAGACCAAGAAGAAGACGCTGGAGCGCATGCTCGACCGCATGGGCCTCGATAGCGACAGCTTGTCTCCGGCGCGGGCCGATCTGATTGCCTCCCAGGATGCCGCACGGGACCGTTTCGAGGCATCGGTGACCGAGGTCGACGTCAAGATCTTCGAGACCGCGGTGACCGCCGAAACCAAATACGCCCGCGAGTATGCCACCAACCTGACCGCCATCGAGACCCTGGTGCGCGCCATCCAGGAACACCCGATGAATGTCGGCCCGGTGGTCGACGGCGCCGCGGTGACCAAGGAAGACTATATCAGGCAAATGCTCGGCGACACCCAGGCGGACCTGTCGTTGCTCGATCAGGAAGGCAAGGTGATCGGCTATATGGCCAAGCTGGTGGCACTCGATGCCATGGCCTTGTCGGAAGACGTCATGGACGCCGAACTGGTCGATAGCGACGTAACGGACGCCACCAGCGTGACCTCGGCCGTCGGCTTCTTTGTTTCAACCCAGTAAACCCAATTGGCCAATAGGAGTACCCAGTGATGACCTTCAATAGCAAAACTCTAGCCAAGGCGTTCGCCGCGGCTGTGGTGGCGGGCGCGATGCTGGCCCCCGTGGCGGCTTCCGCCGGCACCGTGGAGAACCTCGAGCGCGAACGGGCGATCCTCATCGAAACCCTGCTCAACGCCGACGCCACCCCGGCCCAGCGCGCGGCGGAGCTTGCAAACTCGCGCCACCGGCTGGTCGATCTCGAACGCATGGTGTTGCGTGATGACAGCCTGGTCGGGGTCAGTACGCCGACGGTCAAGCGCGCCTTCGCCAATTACGATCTGACGTTCCTGGTCCACGCCGCTGCCGAGAACGAGATGTCGGTTATCGACAACTGGCTCGAGCAAATGGGCATCACCACCCAGAGCCTGATGTCGGCCAAGCGGGCGAGGCGGTAGCAATGTATAGCGTATTCTCGGTGGTCGGTTCGGGCACCCGGGCGCTTAGTTACCTGCTCGGCTTTGTGGTTATCGGCCTGGCGTTGGCGGTCACCGCGACCTCACTCGATGTTGGCGATATCGCGGCCTGGGCCTGGCAGGTGTTCGGGGTCACGTTCCTGGCGCTCTACACGGCCCTCGTGTTTATCGCGGTGTTTGCCTGGACCCGGATTCAGCAGGCCGGCCCGACCGAGGTCGGAAACGATGTCTGGCACGAGGCCGGCATGCATGCGGCGAATGGCGTCGCGACCTTGGCCCTGACCTACACCTTGCTGGGTATTTCTCTCGGCATCGGCCAGCTGGCTCATGAGGAGCTGACGCCGGCGACGGTTCAAACCGTAATCCGGGGCCTCACCGAGCAGTTCAGCCTGGCCTTCCTGACCACGATCGTCGGCCTGCCCACCGCCGCCGTGCTGCGCGCCTTGATCGAGGTGACGCGGGCCCGGGTGGCGTCCCGCGCCGTCCCGTACACCGCGGTTATC
>JAYGEF010000350.1:0-9502 GCA_046582535.1 Alphaproteobacteria bacterium | reverse complement strand
GCCGGCGCCGAAGCTGAGCACCCGCGCGCATAACCCACCGATAGAGCGGGCCGCCACTTCGAGTGGCCAAATGCCGTCGCCGTTGACCCTGAACTCGGCGTGGATCGGACCGTGGCGCAGGCCCAGAGCGGTGATGGCCTGCCGGGTCGTCGCCACGATGTTGTCCTGGACCTCTTGCCGCAATCGCGACGGGGTGACGAAAATGGTTTCCTCGAAGAACGGGCCGTCCAGGGGGTCGGGCTTGTCGAACAGGGCCAGTACGTGGAGTTCGCCGTCGTCGAGCAGGCCCTCGAGGGCGACTTCACGACCGGGAATAAAACTCTCCACCAGAATGCGCTGGGCCGCAGCACCCACGGCGGCAACGTTGGGTTCTTCCAGGATGCGGGTGATGCGCTCGAATGCCGCCGTGAACTCGGCTTCGTTGTTGGCCCGGATGACGCCCCGGCTCGCGGCCAGGGCGACCGGTTTTAGAACGCAGGGGTAAGGCGCCGCCCGCGCTGCTTCAGCCGGGTCGTGGTCGAGGGTGAACTGCTGAAACGACGGCGCCGGCGGTCCGGCATTGGCCAGGGCCGCGCGGAAACGGTATTTGTCGCGGGTCGCGACCACGGAATCCGGGCTGTTGTGAACCAGGCCCAAAGCGTCGCTGGCCATGGCCGCCAGGACGGTGGTGCCGTCGTCGACGCCGATAATGGCGGTAAATGGATCGTTTTCGGCAAATGCGGTGATTTGTCCGACGCCCTTGGCCAGGTCCGTGAAATCCAGGGTGACCGTATGTCCGGCGGCGTATTGCTCAAGCACCGGCGGCTGGTCCGAGCCGACCACCACGTCCACGTCGAGACGCCGGGCCGCGCTAAGAAAATCACCGACCCGGTACGACGTGGTCGGCAGCAGCAGAAGCAGCCGGGGCAACTTAAAAAGCGCCGGCGCCGCCCTTGCCCGGCTGGTAGTACGGATTGTCGCCGCCGGCATGGTCGGTGACGTCGAGCACCGCGGTGATGGCCGGCACCGCTTGCTTGATGGCGACCTCGACCCCGTTCTTGAGGGTCATGTCGGCCATGCCGCAATCCTGGCAGCCGCCTTCGAGGCGGATATAGACCGTATCGGGCTTGACGTCGATGAGGGCGATATGGCCGCCGTGGGAGGCCACCGCCGGATTGACGTCTTCGTCGAGGATGCGGCGGATGGACAAGGCCTCGGGGGTGTTCATGGCCGGGCTCTTGAGCCGCTCGTACTCCTCGAAGGACTGCACCGTCTCGACCTCGGGGACATAGTGCTTGAGCATGTTCTCGATGCCCAGTTTCATGGCCACGGCGGGGCCTTCCATGTCGAGCAGCACGATGCCGTCCTCGAAGCCCTGGAAGATCACCGCGCCGCCGTTTTGCGATACCGCCGGCTGAATGCGGGTGTCGATGAGTTCGCGAATTTGACCGACCACGTCGTCGCCGTCATCACTGGCGGCGGCATCATCACTGAGCACCGGATCACCGGCCATGAAATGCTCCATGATCGCACGCAGCACCGCCGGCCGCAGCGCCTCCCACTCCGCATCGTCGGTCTTGGCCACGGTGACGTGGTCGCGCCCCAGGGTCACGCCGCCGACACCGTCGACCGTGAACAGCCGCGCCGCCAGGGGCGAGACGTCGGTATCGTCAGGGTCGGTGAAGGCGATCGTGCGCGAGCCGGTTACGGGGCGGCCGGGCAGGAAGCGGACGATGGCCGGGTCATTGGTGGTTTCGGTCTGAATGAACATAATGGGCGGCTTTCGTATGCGTTGGCGCGAGGCTGCCCTATATCTGGGCGCAAAATTGCCCGGGGGCAAGCCCCCCTGTACAGTCACTGGTGATCGCAGTCACTTACAAACCATTCCTGGTCAACCATAGTAACGAGAATACGGCGTGGTCTGTATTCGGCAAAAGGCGTATATTACTGCCTGATTAAGACGTGCTGGCGGCATTAAGGGAACACAGCATTGGATTTTACAAGGTTGGCGTCTGGTCGGCGATTTTCGCCGCGATACCTCGGGTATCCTGGCGATTCTCGTGGTTCTGATGATCCCGGTCATGGCCGGCATGATGGGCCTCTCGGTCGATGTCGGCCTGTGGTATGCGGCTAAGCGAAGCCTGCAGAACGCCGCCGATGCCGGCGCCATGGCCGGCGGTACCGAACTCGTCAACGGCGGCGATTTATCCGACATCACCGCGGCCGCGACCGCCGACGCTGTCCGTAACGGCTACAACTCCACCACCGACACAATTGACGTAAACAATCCGCCAGAAGCGGGCAACAGCATCGACGATGAGGGTTCGGTGGAAGTCGAAATTGTTCGAACACTGCCGCTGTTCTTCTCGTCGATATTCCTCGACCAGCCCATGACCGTGCGGGTTCGCGCCGTGGTCAATACGGTGTTCGAGGATGAGTTCTGCATTCTCGGTCTCGACCCGTCCGCGGCCAAGGCGGTCAATGTGTTCGGCACCGGCTCGGCGACGCTGAACTGCGGGATCGCGGTGAATTCGGACGCCGACAATGCCCTTAGCGTAACGGGCAACGCCTTCCTTAGTACGACAACGGTGACTACCGTCGGCGGAGTCGATATCGGCGGCACTTTGGAAGTGGACGCTCCGCCGAGGCGCGGCGCGCCGGTGGAAGATCCCTACGACGACCTTGAAATTCCGTTCTTCTACCCTACCGATTGTGATCGAGATGGCGGCAACCAGGAGTACACGGCAGTCGACGGAGAAACCCTTGAAGCCAACGGCGGTATCTTCGTGATTTGTGGCGGACTCACGGTCAGCGCCGGCGATACACTCTTTGTAGACTCCGGCACCTACATCCTTGACCAGGGGGATTTCCTTATTAACGGCAACGCGTTGATCTTTGGCGAAGGCGCCACCATCATCCTCACCAATTCGGACGACGCCGAAGATGTCGGTAGCGTGTCGGTCAATGGCGGCGGTGAGGTTGAGCTATCGGCGCCGACCTCGGATCTTACCGGTGCAGACGGTTTTTTGGGCGTGTTGTTCTATCAGGACCGGGCCGGTGAAACGAAAAACAACAACAGCAATACCTTTAACGGTGGCGCTGAAGTCGATCTCCAGGGCGCGCTTTAATTTCCCAGTAACGATCTCGATTTCTCTGGCGGCGCTGCGGCCGGTAGCGGTTGTATGCAGCTCATCGGCTTGACCGTCAATGTCGGGGGCAGCGCCGGCGTGCAGGGCAATTGCGATACTGCCGGAACTCGGGCGGTGGGCCGGCTGACAGCAAAGCTTGGCGAGTAGGGCAAGGGGATGGCATATCCCGGCCCACCAGGAGAAATCATGAGCGGTAGACGTTTCGGTGTGAAAGCCCTTTGGACAGCGTTTCGCGCGTGCCGCCGTGGCGCGGTCGCCGTCGAGCTTGCCCTGTTGTCGCCGATCATGGCGATGATGCTGATCGGCGCTATCGATTACGGCACCTTCATTTTTCAGAAGATGGAGGTCCAGAACGCGTCGCGGGCGGGCGTTCAATATGCCATTCAGGCGTCGGGCAACGCCACGGACACAGCATCGATCGCGGCGGTGGTTCAGGCCGCGTCGGATCTGCCGGCGGGCACCGATGTTTCCTCGGCCACATTCTGCGGTTGTGCCGACGGCAGCGAGTCGGACACTGACTCCCTCGGCAGCTGTAATGGCGACTGCACCGGCGGCGAGTTTCCCGCGTTATCCGTCAGAGTGACCGTCACCAACACCTACACGTCGTTGTTTCCCTATCCCGGGATCGACGACTCGTTGAAGATCGTCGGCGTAACCGTCATGCAGGTTCCCTGATGCGAACGGGAAGCGGAATCCGGACGATGGACATGAACAAGCGTTCCACGCCATCGCGTCCGCGGGGCATCCTTATGAGCCTCGCCAAATGCCATAGAGGCGCCGTGGCGCTTGAGTTCGCCTTGGGCTTTCCGATCTTTCTCGCCCTGGTTTACGGCTTGTTCGAATTCGCGCGTATTTTCTGGACCCAGAACACCATGAAATTCGCCATCGAGGAGGCGGCGCGATCCGCCGTGGTCAACAGCACCATTAGTGAAACCGAACTCACCATCATAGTGATGAACCGGGCCGCCGGGCTGAACGACGCGGAAATTTCCGTCGACGTTGAATTCGAGGACGCCAACGGTTCCCGGGGCTTTGTGACGATCACCGGAACCTACGATTATTCGCCCATCGTCCCCATCGTCTTACCGCTGGTGAGTGGCAACTCGATCGATTTCGAGGCCCTGGCCTTTGATATTGTGACATCGACGCGCATGCCCATCGTGCAGTAGCGACGCCTACTTCACCAACAACCCGCGCGGCACATTGGCGAAGGGTACGGCGCCGCCCTCGGTGACCTGGAAGCATTCGCTGATCTCGATGCCCCAGTCGTCGAACCACAGGCCGGGGATCATGTGAATTGTCATGTTGGGCTCCAGCACCGTGGTGTCGCCGGGCCGCAGACTCAGAGTGTGTTCGCCCCAGTCGGGGGGATAATTGAGGCCGGTGGAATAGCCGATCCGTGAATCCTTGACGATGCCGTGTTTGGCGATGACCGCGCGCCACACCGCCTCGACCGCCTCGCAGGTGACTCCCGGTTTGACGAAATCCAGCGCCGCCTCAAGGCCCTCGACCACCACCTTGGCGGTGTCCGCCATCTTGGCCGGCGGGGTGCCGAGGAACACCGTGCGGGCCATGGGGCAGTGGTAGCGGCGGTGACAGCCGCCGAGTTCGAGAATGGTCGCCTCGCCCTCGACGAAGGGATCGTCGTTCCACGTTAAATGGGGCGTCGAGGTGCCAACGCCGGTGGGCAGCATGGCAACCAGGCCGGTGTAGTCGCCGCCGAATTCGGGGGTGCCGCCGATCTGGGCCTGATGGATCGCCGCCGCCGCATCGCACTGGCGGGTGCCTGGCGAAACCGCCTCGAAGGCGACCGCCATGGTATGCTCGATAATTCGTCCGGCCCGCCGCATAAGCTCGATCTCGCCGGTTGACTTGACCACCCGGACCCAGTTGACCAGGGACGTGGCGTCACTGAACGAGGCGTTGGGCAGGTTGCGCTGCAGTGATTCAAGGCAGGCGGCGGTGAAGTAATAGGCGTCCTTCTCGACACCGATGGTGCGCTTGTCCTAGCCCTTGGATTTCACCAGATCGGAGACGTAATCCATGGGGTTCTTTTCCGTCGACTGCACGTAGTCGTCCGGGTAGCCGTGAATATTATCGGCGGTCAAATACGTGGTGACCCGGGCGGCATTGGCATCCATGCCGCGGCCGACCCACAGAGGCTCCTCCGTGTCGAGGGCAACCACCAGCAACTGATGGACATAGAACGACCAGCCGTCGTAGCCGGTGAGGTAGCACATATTGGCCGGATCGGTGGCCAGCAGAACCTCGATGCCGCGCGCCGCCATGCTCTCTTTGGCCTTGCCCAAGCGGGTCTCGTACTCGGATTTTTCGAACGTCGGCATGGTCGCTCCCCCTGGGCATTTAGTGAGCGAATTTGGTCAGAACCACAGCGGGTTGTCCAGTCGGCAATGCTTGTCTGACCGGCGGTCTGGCGTATGCTGGCCGTCGGGGAGAACGCGACCATGAAGCTTTATCTAATTCGCCATGGCGAGGCGTTGTCGAGATCGCCGGATTCCGAGCAGCCGTTGAGCGAGCGTGGCCGCGCCGACGTGGAGCGCCTGGCCGCCGTCCTCGCATTGCGCGGGGTGACCGCCGCCCATGTCTTCCATAGCGGCAAAGCCCGGGCCGAGCAGACCGCGGTGCTGATCGCCGAGGCGGTGACCGACGATGGCCGCTGCGAGGCCCAGGTTGGCCTGTCACCCAACGACCCGGTCGAGGCCGTGGCCATGGAGAGTGAGCGCTGGAGCGACGATATGGTGCTGGTCGTCCACCTGCCGTTCATGGATCGCCTGGCGGCGCGGTTGGTGGTCGGGCGCGAGGACGTCACACTGGTGGCGTTTCACACCAGCAGTTGCCTGTGCCTGGAGCGACAGGACGACGGCGGTTGGTCGGTGGTTTGGATGCTGAGCCCCGAACTGCTGGCGGATTAAGCCCTGTCCGCCGCCAAACCCCGAGAATTACCGCCGATTCAAGGGGCTGTCGCCGGGCTCGGCCTCGGCGCTCTGGTCCTTGGCGCAGGGATGCTGGGCTGGCGGCTCGGCATTTTGTTCGCCATCGGCGGTTTGCTTGGCATGAGCCTCTATCATGCTGCCTTCGGGTTTTCCTCGGCCTACCGGCGGGCCTTCCTCGATCGTGATGTTTCCGGCGTCTTCGCCCAGCTTGTTATGCTTGCCGCCGCCATGGTGTTGTTCGCCCCCATGCTGGCCGAGGGCGAGGTGCTGGGCCGGCGGGTCACCGGGGGGGCGGTAGCGCCGCTCGGTGTCCAGGTCATGGTCGGCAGCTTCCTGTTCGGTCTCGGCATGCAGCTTGGCGGCGGTTGCGGCTCGGGCAGCCTGTATACGGTGGGCGGCGGCTCGGCTCGCATGGTGGTGACCTTGGCGGCGTTCTGCCTTGGTGGTTTCTGGACCAGCTTCGATATGCCGTGGTGGGCGGCCACGCCGCGCTGGGGGGCCATCTCCTTGGCCGGCGAACTCGGTTGGCCCAAGGCCCTGGCCCTGCAATTGGCGGTGCTGGCGGCGATCTGGGCAGGGTTGCGAAAATGGCAAGGCGAGGGGCCGCGAACACCGTTTTGGGACGCGCACTTTGACTGGCAGTTTGTGGCGCGGGGGCCGTGGCCTTTGCTGTTGAGCGCGCTGCTTCTCGCCGTCCTTAACGGCGGCACCGTGGTGGTATCCGGTCACCCCTGGTCGATAACCTGGGGCTTTACCCTGTGGGCCGCCAAGGCAGCCCAGGCCGTGGGTTGGGACCCAACGACGGTGCCTTTCTGGACCGAGCGCTTTACCGGGGCGGCGCTTAGCCGCGGCCTGTGGCAGGACGTCACCTCGGTGATGAACATCGGGATTGTCCTCGGCGCGCTCATGGCGGCCGGGCTGGCCGGACGATTTTCGCCGGTCCTGAGAATTCCGGCTTGGTCCCTGCTGGCGGCGGTGCTTGGCGGACTGGCCATGGGCTATGGCGCGCGCATCGCCTTCGGCTGCAATATCGGCGCATTCTTTTCCGGCATTGCCTCGACCAGTCTGCACGGCTGGCTATGGATCATCTTCGCCCTCGGCGGCACCTGGATTGGAATACGCCTTCGGCCCTTATTCGGGCTCGGCAATTAAGATCTACTGATCGTCCTTGACGTCGTTGAGCGCCCAGTTGTAGCGATGATCAACAATCTCGCTGACGCCCTCCAGCTTTGCCGCGAGCTCGCCATCGGCGTAGAGCATAAGGTGGGTAATAAGGCTGGCGTCATCGCCGCCGAAGTCGGCCTTGTACCATTCGAAAATGCTGGAGACGACCAGACCATCGTCGTCCGTTGTGATGACGCCGTCGCGGTTGATGTAATCCCACGCCGCCACATCAAGCATGCCGCCGGTGTTGGCGCTGGTGAAGGCCTCGGTCAGCAGATTGGGACAACTCAGGGCGGTGCAGTTGAGAGCGTAGTGGGCCCGCGGGTCCCGCCAGATGGGCCGCAGAATCCGGTGCTCAATGTCGTTCAGGCTGATGTCCTCGCCACCGATGGTGATCAGTTTCTTGCCCCAGGGCCCGATCGAAAACCACCCCGGCGAGATGGAAATCTTGAGGACGCTTTTGACCGGATAGTGATCGAGGATCACATCGACGGACAGGGCATTGTAGAGGTTGACCCAATAGGCGAACTGTTCGTCGCGGTTATAGCGCTCGATGGGCAGGCTCGCGAGGCCGGTAACATACTGCTTCAGGGCGTCCTTGTTGGCCTGGCTTACCCCACCGTAGGCGAAGCGGTTGATACCGTCGTCGCCGGCTTCGATATAGATACGGAGGAAGTTCGTCCACCAACTGTGATCGATGACGGTTTTCGAATCCGGTGCATGAACGGTCCAGTGGTTCCACAGTTCCGCCTTCGGCGCCGCCGCCGCGCCGCCCGCCAGCGGCGACGCAATCAGGGCCAGCACCACGCCAGCAAACGCCCGCCAGCTCCAATTCATCCCACGAATCCCCATCAATCATTTTCGCCATGGTGACCGGTACGGTCACACGGCACAACCTTTGCCGACGATTCATCACGGATTTGTCGAAGTCTTGGGCGTTGGCGTAGATTTCAAACCATGATCACGATTGCCCAGGCCGATACGCCCGACGCCGTCGAGACGGCGCGGGGGCTGTTCGTCGAATATTCCGAGTCTCTCGACTCCGACCTTTGTTTCCAAGGGTTCGACGGTGAGTTGGCCCAGCTTCCCAGCTATTATTCGCCGCCGTCGAGGCGGTTGTTGCTGGCCTCGGTGGATGACGCGGTGGCCGGTTGCGCCGCCTTGCGCAATCTCGGCGACGGGGTTTGCGAGATCAAGCGGCTTTATGTGCGGCCCGCCTGCCGTGGGTACGCCCTGGGTCGCCGCCTCGCCGAGGCGATCATTGGCGAGGCTCGCGCCATCGGCTATGAGCGCATGTGTCTCGACACCCTGCCGACCATGAAGACCGCCCGGGCGCTGTATGACGATCTCGGCTTCAGCCACACCGCGCCCTACTATCACAACCCGATCGAGGGCGCGGTCTACATGGAGCTTGATTTGAAGAACCATCCGGGCTGAAGATGCGCCGCGTCTGCGCGTGACAGACGGTGGCGAGAAGAACAACTGGACCATGCCCAAGATTACCTATACCGAGCACGACGATACCGCCCAAACCATTGACGCGCCCAACGGCACCTCGGTCATGCAGGCGGCCGTCGACGCCGGCGTGCCCGGCATCGATGCCGACTGCGGCGGCAACTGCGCCTGCGCCACCTGCCATGTTTTCGTGGCGCAAGACTGGATGGCGGTGGTCGGCGCGCCAGGCGATCTCGAGGAAAACATGCTCGACATGCTGCCCGAGCGCGAGAGCAACTCACGGCTGTCGTGCCAGATTCCTGTCAACGACCAATTGGACGGGCTGGTCGTCATCTTACCCGAATTTCAGTTTTGACGCCGCCAGGGATGCTGCCATGACTCAGGCTGTTGCCTCCATGCTCGATGTCGATCCGGCGACCGTCGCCATCGAGTACATCGACGTCAGTCAGCCGCGGCTCTTCTCCGAAGACCGAATCTGGCCGTTGTTCGAGCGTCTGCGCCGCGACGCGCCGGTGCACTACTGCCGGGAGAGCGCCTTCGGACCCTATTGGTCGATTACCCGATTCGAGGACATTAAGTACGTCGATACCCACCACGATCTGTTTTCGTCCGACGGCGCCATAACCATTGACGACGATTACGAGGAGGACGAGTTCGAGCTGCCCATGTTCATCGCCATGGATCCCCCGCGGCATGACGCTCAGCGCAAGGTCGTGACTCCGGTAGTCGGGCCGATGAATCTAAAGAACCTCGCCGGCACGATTCGGGAGCGCGCCGCGGGTATCCTGGACTCCTTGCCCA
>JAYGEF010000334.1:0-4798 GCA_046582535.1 Alphaproteobacteria bacterium | reverse complement strand
CGGCGGCCAAGGCCGGCATCGCCATTTACTACGGCGCCCGCGCCGACCGACTGATGGCCGACGACGACGGGGTTCACGGCGTCATCCTGCGCCACGATGGGCACACCATCGAGGCCCGGAGCAAGGCGGTGGTCCTGGCCTGCGGCGGCTTCGAGGCCAATCCCGAATGGCGCACCCGCTACCTCGGGCCGGGATGGGATCTGGCCAAGGTACGGGGCAGCCGCTTCAACACCGGCGACGGCATCCGCATGGCGCTCGACGCCGGCGCCGCGTCCTACGGCAACTGGTCGGGCTGCCACGCGGTGGCCTGGGACCGCGACGCCCCCGAATTCGGCGACCTCGCCGTCGGCGACGGCTTTCAGAAACACAGCTACCCCCTTGGCATCATTCTCAATGCCCTGGGGAAACGCTTCGTCGATGAAGGCGCCGATTTCCGCAACTACACCTACGCCAAATACGGCCGCGCCATCCTCGAGCAGCCGGACCAGATTGCCTGGCAGGTGTTCGACGCCAAGGCCCTGCCCCTGCTGCGCGACGAGTACCGAATCCGCCAGGTGACCAAGGTCAGCGCCGACAACCTCGAAGACCTGACAGCCCGCATGGAAGGGGTCGACGGGGCGGCGGCCCTGGCCACCATCAAGGCCTTCAACGCGGCGGTTCGCAGTGACATTCCTTTCGATCCCAACGTCAAGGACGGCCGCTGTACGGAAGGCCTGACCCCGCCCAAGTCGAACTGGGCCAATCCTATCGACGAACCGCCATTCGAGGCCTACGGGGTGACCTGCGGCATTACCTTCACCTTCGGCGGCTTGCGTATCGACGGTGACGGGCGGGTGCTCGACGGCGACCTCGCCTCCGTGCCCGGCCTCCACGCCGCGGGCGAACTGGTCGGCGGGCTATTTTATTTCAATTATCCCGGCGGCACCGGGCTAACATCGGGCGCCGTGTTCGGCCGCCTCGCCGGCACAACGGCGGGCCAACATGCGCTGGGGAAATGAGAATGAGCGATATCGCCGTAACCACGGAGAAGTTCGTCAGTGTCATCGAGATGCGGCGGCCACCGCACAATTTCTTCGACCTGGATATGCTGCGCGATATCGCCGACGCCCTCGACGAACTTGAAGGCGATCCTGCGTGCCGCGCGGTGGTGCTGGCGGCCGAAGGCAAATCATTCTGTGCCGGGGCCGACCTTACCAGTGCCGACCGCTCGGTTCTTTCCGGGGCGAAACCCGCCGTCGAATCGGTCTACCAACAGGGCATTCGCATGTTCCGCTTCGCCAAGCCCCTGGTTGCCGCGGTTCATGGCGCTGCCATCGGCGGCGGCCTCGGCCTGGCCATGACGGCGGACTTCCGGGTGGCCTGCCCCGAGGCCCGGCTCAGCGCCAATTTCACCAAGCTGGGGTTTCATCCGGGGTTCGGCCTCAGTGTCACCCTGCCCCGGGCGATCGGCCGCCAGGCGGCAGCCATGATGCTATTGACGAGCCGGCGCATGGGCGGCGAGGAAGCCGCGCGCATCGGGCTGGTCGACCAATTGGTGCCTCGCGATGAAGTGCGTTCTGCATCGATCGCTCTGGCAGCGGAGATCGCGGGCAACGCACCTCTCGGGGTGCGCTCGACCCGCGCCACCCAACGGGCCGGCCTGGCCGATGAGGTCGAGCAGATGCTGCGCCACGAGCTCGCCGAGCAAATCGCGCTGCGCGATACCGACGACTATAAGGAAGGCGTCGCCGCCATGAGCGAACGGCGACCGCCCAACTTCACAGAGAAATAGAGCGTGAGCGAAGAACTCGACATCATCGCCGCCACGGTCGGCCGCCTGTTGACCGATCTGGCGGACCCACAGGCTATCGCCCTGAACCCCGATGGCGACTGGCGCCAGCGCTTGTGGCAGGCTCTGGAAGACGCCGGCATACCCCAGACCTGGGCGCCGGAAGCCGCTGGCGGCGCCGGGTTGGGCGCGGTCGCCGTCGGCCGCATCGCCCGCCTTGCCGGCGGCCACGCCGTCGCCGTGCCGCTGATCGAGACCATGCTGGCCAACCGCTGGGCCGGGCTCGCCGGGCTCGATCTGGTTTCCGGCATGATGGCCTTCGCGCCGACCCGGCCGGGCGAGACGATTTCGATCGACGGTAATAATCGCCTCAACGGTGTCGCCTCGGAAATCCCTCTGGCCGACGACAGCGCCCGCGCGATCATTCTCGCCGAAGGGCCGTCAGGTAGGCTGGCCGTGGCGCGCCTCGACCTTGCGGACCATATAGAGGCGAGCCGGCACGACTACGCCGGCGACCGCCGCGTCCGTGTCCGCTTCGATGGCGCCCAGCCGCAAGCGTTGGGCTGGTTGTCCCATGGCCGGCCCTTCGACGGCGTCATGGCCGGCGCCGCCTTGCGCGCCTGTCAGATGGCCGGCGCTTTGGCGGCGGTGCTTGAGCACACGGTGGAATATGCCGGCGACCGGACCGCCTTCGGCCGCCCCATCGCCAAGTTCCAGGCCATCCAGCATCACCTGGCGACCTTCGCCGGGGAGACCGCCGCCGCCTCGGTGGTCGCCGACGATGCCATGGCCAGCCTGGGCCAGGATGACGAGCGGGCGTTCTTCACCACTGCCTGCGCCAAGGTGCGGGCCGGCGAAGCGGCCTATGAAGGCGCCCGCATCGCCCATCAGGTGTTCGGCGCCATCGGTTACACCAACGAGCACCTGCTGCACCGCTACACCCAGCGCCTGTGGGCGTGGCGCGACGACTTCGGCACCGAGTCCGACTGGGCCACCCTGCTCGGCCGGACCATTGCCGCCGCCGGGCCAGACGCCCATTGGCCGGCCCTGACCGCCAGCGCGGTGGCCGCGCCGTGACCGCCCCATGAGCGCCCACGTCACTTTCGACTATCAGCCCAAGCCCGAGGTCATGGAAACCCTGCGGGCCGAGGTCCGCCAGTTTCTCAGCCAGGAAATCGCCGCCGGCAGCTTCGACCCGAACGACCCCAGCCCGCGTATCGGCGCCGACCGCGACTTCAGTCGTAAACTCGGCGCCCGGGGTTGGCTCGGCATGACCTGGCCGAAACAATACGGCGGGGCTGAGCGCAGCTACCTGGAGCGTTACGTGGTGACCGAGGAACTGCTCGCCGCCCGCGCCCCGACGCGGTCCCATTTCGTGGCCGACCGGCAAAGCGGCCCGGTCATTCTGAATCACGGCAGCGAGGCCCTGAAGGCCGATATCCTGCCGCGCATCGCCAAGGGCGAATTGACCTTCTGCATCGGCATGAGCGAGCCGGATTCCGGCAGCGACCTGTTCGCTGCCAAGGCCAAGGCCAAACCTGTGGGCGACGGCGGCTGGCGCTTGAACGGCACCAAGGTTTGGACCTCCCTGGCCCACATCAGCGACTACATGATCGGCATTTTCCGCACCACGCCGGTCAATCCCGACGACCGCCGCCATGGCCTATCCCAGTTCCTCGTCGACCTCAAGGCGCCGGGCATCACCATCAACCCCATCCCCTTCCCGACCGGCGAGCACGAATTCAACCAGGTAATCTTCGACGATGTCGACCTGCCCGCCGACCACCTGCTCGGCGATCGCGATCTGGCGTGGCGTCAGGCGTCCGGCGAGCTGGCCTTCGAGCGCAGCGGCCCGGAACGTTTCCTGGAGACCTATTTCATGGTGCCGGCGCTGATGCGTCTCGCCGGCCCGGCACCCGACGCCAGCGTCGCCGAGGGTATCGGCCGGCTGACCGCCAGCCTGCACGGCTTCCGGCAGATGTCCATGACCGTAGCCGCCATGATGGAACAGGGCCACGACGTGGCGGTTCAGGCCTCCCTGGTCAAGGAGCGCGGCAATGATTGGGAGCAGCGCCTGCCGGAAATTGCCCGCCACCTTGCGGCCGGCATCGACGCCGACTTTGGGGCCCGCGACGGCTTCACGGAAACCCTGACCAAGGCCGTCCAGATCGCGCCCAAGCTGACCATCCAGGGCGGCACCAACGAAATCCTCCGCGGCATTATCGCCCGCGGCCTCGGCCTGCGATAACCCGGATCATGGCTGACCTGTCAGCGCTTCTCGCGCCCGGTTCGGTCGCCGTCATCGGCGCCTCCGATGATGCGACGACCATCCGTGGCATGTTCATGAAGACCATCCGGCGCCACGGTTTCGCCGGGCCGGTCTACCCCATCAGCCGGTCATCGGCGGAGGTTTTCGGCCACAAAACTTACGACCACATTTCCAAGGCTCCCGAACCGATCGATCTTGCGGTGCTGATCACCCCAGCCGAAGCCTGCCCGGAAGTCCTCGGCGACTGCGCCAAGGCCGGGGTCCGCGCCGCCATTATCATCGCCTCGGGCTTCGCCGAAGAAGGCTCGGAACAGGGCCGGGCGTTGCAGGAGGAACTTCGGCGCATCGCGGCGGACAACGGCATGGCCCTGTGCGGCCCCAACAGCCAGGGCTTCGTCGATAGCCGGAGCGGCCTGGCCGCTACCTTCAGCCCGGTGGCCCAGGGCCTCGACCCGGTATTGCCGCGACCCCCGCCGGATGGCCGGGGGCTGGCCATCGTCGCCCAGTCGGGCGCCCTGGGGTTCGGCCTGTTCGACACCGCCCTGGCCAGCGGCATCCCGGTAGATAGGGTCATCACCACCGGCAACGAGGCCGGATTGACCCTCGCCGACTACCTCAACCACCTGGTCGACGAAGACCGCACCGACGGCTTCCTGCTGTTTCTCGAAGAAGTTCGCGACGGACCCGGCTTTCTCCGCTTCGCCGAGCGGGCCCTGGCCGCGAGCAAACCGGTCGTCGTGTTGCGCGCCGGGCGCTCCTCC
>JAYGEF010000332.1:0-6321 GCA_046582535.1 Alphaproteobacteria bacterium | reverse complement strand
GGCGGAGCGAAGCCGACGCCATGGTACGGCTGTCGTTTCCCCCGGCCCTGACTCAGTTGGCGCTGGTGGCGATCGTCACCACCGATGTGGTCATGATGGGCTGGCTTGGCGCCGAGGCCCTGGCCGCCGGCGCACTGGCCGGACACTACTTCTGGATTTTCGAGTTTTTCGCCTTCGGATTACTCGGCGCGGTCGCCCCCATATTGGCTCACCACCTGGGCGCCCGCCGCTTTCGCATGGTTCGCCCGACGGTTCGCCAGGGTTTCTGGATGGCAATCATCATCGCCCTGCCCTTGGCCGTCATGCTTTGGAAAGCCGGCCCGGTATTGGTGTTTCTCGGCCAGGATCCCGATATATCCAGCGCCAGCCAATCCTACCTTCGTTATCTGATGATCGGCGTGCTTCCGGCGTTTTGGAATATTGTGCTGAGTGATTTCCTGATTGCCCATGGCCGGCCGCGCGCCACCCTGGTCATCAGCGTTGCCGGAATTGCCATCAATGGGCTGGCCGACTATGCGTTCATTTTCGGCCATTTTGGTTTCCCCACCATGGGGCTGGTCGGCGCCGGCATCGCCAGTGCGATCGTCAAGACCCTGATGTTTCTGGCGACCCTTGGCTTCGTGCTGACAGATCGGCGGCTCGCGCGCTATCGTTTGTTTGGCTACTTCTGGCGGCCGGACTGGCCACGGCTTCGCGAGATCGTCACGGTTGGTGTGCCCATCGCCATGACCGAAATGGCCGAAGGCGGGGTCGTCCTAGTGGCCTACGTGCTCATGGGGCTGATTAGTGTCGATGCCCTGGCGGCCCATGGCGTGACCGTGCAATGCATCATCATCGTTATCATTGTGCCGGTTGGTCTGATGCAGGCGGCCAGTGTCCGGGTCGGCCGCGCGGCGGGCGCCAGTGACTACCCGGCCGCGACCCGGGCAGGCCGGATCGCCATTGGCTTGGGGTTGGTCTACAGCTTTGTCATCGCCGCGGCGTTTTTGCTTTTCGGTGATGTCATTGTCGGGGTTTTTCTCGATGACAGCGTTGCGGAGAACCGATTGGCGGCAAGCCTGGCGGTTTCGTTTCTTGCCATCGGCGGCATATTCTTCATTGCCGATTCGACCCAGATCATCACGCGCGGTGCATTGATGGGCCTCAAGGACACCCGAACGCCCATGGTCTTCGCACTCGGCAGTTATGGACTCACCTTACCCGCGGCCGGGTTTTTCGCGGTCTATCTGGGATACGGCGGCGAGGCCATCTGGCTTTGCATGTTGGTGTCAGCGGTCGTTCTCGCGGTCATGCTGGTCCGGCGCTTCCAAACCAAATGCATGCGCCTGATAGAACTTGCGGAAGCCGCCTGAGCTCTGAAGCGAACTTCAGTACAGTTCGCTCACCGAGTCAGGGGCTTGTACTTGATGCGGTGGGGCTGGTCGGCCTCGGCGCCCAGGCGGCGTTTGCGGTGGGCTTCGTAGTCGCTGTAGCCGCCCTCGAACCATTCCACATGGCTGTCGCCCTCGAAGGCGATCATGTGGGTGGCGATGCGGTCGAGGAACCAACGGTCATGGCTGATGACGATGACGCAGCCGCCGAACGCAAGCAACGCTTCTTCCAGGGCCCGCAGGGTATCGACGTCGAGATCATTGGTCGGCTCATCGAGCAGCAGCAGGTTGGCGCCGGACTTGAGCACCTTGGCGAGATGCACCCGGTTGCGCTCACCGCCGGATAACTGGCCGGTCTTCTTCTGCTGGTCGGCGCCCTTGAAGTTGAACGACGCGCAGTAGGCCCGGGCCGGCACCTTGCGCTTGCCCAGGTCGATCTCGTCCTGGCCGTCGGCGATCTCCTCCCACACGGCTTTGTTGGGATCAAGCGACTCGCGGGACTGGTCGACATAGCCGGGAACTACGGTCTCGCCGGTGCGCATGGCGCCGCTGTCGGCCTCCTCCTGGCCGACGATCATGCGGAACAGGGTGGTCTTGCCGGCGCCGTTGGGGCCGATCACCCCGACAATGCCGCCGGGCGGCAGGCGGAATGAGAAGTCTTCGATGAGCAGCTTTTCGCCGTAGGCCTTGTTCATACCCTCGGCCTCGACCACCAGGTCGCCGAGACGTGGCCCGGTGGGTATGACAATCTGGGCGCTGTCGGGCGCGCGCTCCTGACTGTCGGCGAGCAGGGTGTCATAGGCGGCGACCCGCGCCTTGTTGCGGGTGCGGCGTGCTTGCGGTGTCGCCCGGATCCATTCGAGTTCGCTGGCCAGGGTGCGCATGCGGCCCTTCTCCTGCTTTTCCTCCAGGGCCAGGCGGGCGGTCTTCTGCTCGAGCCAAGACGAGAAGTAACCTTCCCAGGGGATGCCCTTGCCGCGGTCGAGTTCGAGAATCCAGCCGGCCACGTTGTCGAGGAAGTAACGGTCATGGGTCACCGCCACCACGGTGCCCTCGTAGTCATGGAGGAAACGCTCGAGCCAGGCCACGGATTCCGCATCCAAATGGTTGGTCGGCTCGTCGAGCAGCAGCATGTCGGGTTTGTCCAGCAGCAACCGGCACAGGGCCACGCGGCGGCGCTCGCCGCCCGACAGAGTGGTCACGTCGGCGTCGCCCGGCGGGCAGCGCAGGGCGTCCATGGCGATTTCGACAGTGCGGCCGATGTCCCAGGCGTCGGCGGCCTCGATCTTCTCCTGAAGCTCGGCCTGCTCGGCCAGCAGAGCATCCATCTCGTCGGCGTCGATACCTTCGCCGAAGCGCTCCGAGACCGCGTCGAAGCGATCGAGCAGCCCCTTGATGGCGCCGACCCCCAGCATGACATTGCCCTCGACATCGAGGCTTTCGTCGAGTTCCGGCTCCTGGGACAGATAGCCGACACGGACGCCGTCGGCGGCCCAGGCCTCGCCGTCGAAATCGGTCTCGATCCCGGCCATGATCTTCAACAGGGTCGACTTGCCGGCGCCGTTGAGGCCAAGCACGCCGATCTTGGCCCCCGGCAAAAAGGCGAGCGTGATATCGCGCAACACCTGGCGTCCGCCGGGATAAGTCTTGTTCAGGTGGCGCATCACGTAAATGTATTGGTAGGCAGGCATGGTCGTCTCCGTCGGGGAAGGGGCGCGCGGTTGTAGCTGATATGGCACCCTTAGTGCAACGTGGCATTGCTCGTAGCGGCATGGAGCCTTTGCCTCGCGCGCTGATCTCGCTACGTTGCGGGTCGGTTTCAACGCGGGCGGCGGCGGGCTGGCCCCTGGCCGTCATGTGCATGGCCGGCGGCACCGGCTACGCGCTCTACTCCGACGCCCTGCTGCTGACCGAAGTGGTCACCGCGATTTTGCTGTTCTACCTGACCCCGGTGTGGAGCACGATTCTGGCGCGGCTGTTCCTGGGCCAGCCGATCACCGCCATTCGCATGGTCGCCATCGCCCTTGGTTTTGCCGGGCTGTGGGTCATTCTCGGTATCGACGGCGGTTTCCCCATGCCGCGGGGACTTGGCGATTGGATCGGGCTGGTGTCGGGCATGATCTGGGCCGGCGCCACGGTCGGCTTCCGCAAACGCCCGGAGACCGACCCCGCCCTGATGGCGTTCTACTACCTTCTGGGCACGCTGATCGCGGCACTGGTCATTGCTTTCGCCTTCATGCCGCTTGACGGCGGAGTCTGGAATCGCCTGACGGCGGCCACCCTGGCCAACGTCCCGCTGATCCTGCTCAGCGGCGCTATAATGTATGCCGTCAGCATGGTCGGGCAGGTACGGGCCAGCCACCGCCTCGACCCGGGACGCGTCGGCGTACTGCTGATGATCGAGGTGCCGGTGGCGGTGACCACGGCGGCCCTGTTCACGGACGAGCCGTTCGGCTGGCGCCAGGTTGTCGGCGGCGGCTTGATCCTGTCGGCTGCCGGCGCCGAATTATTGTTTCCCGCCGCCTTGGCATCGCCGAAGAATTCGTAGTAGAAGAGAAGACATTCGAATACCCAAGGCCCGATCAGAGGAGGGGTGGTGATGGCAAGACTGGTAGAATTTTCCCAGGACATGGAACGCGAAGTCCGGTTTGTCGAGGATACCGATCCCGGGCAGATCATTCAGGCAACGATCGACAAGTTGCGCGCTGGCGACGCACCCAACACGCTGATGACCGCTGCCGCCCTGGCGGTTAGCCGTTCCTGCGAACTGCCGCCCGACCACCACGGCGGCCCGATTCATCCCATCGCCGGCATTCATGCCACGCACCACCTGGCCGGCCGCCTCGACGGCGAATGGGGCTTTGTCCCGGTGATCCAGAGCGTGGTCCTGGCCAACAAGCACATTCACTCGCCCGACATGGGGCCGACGGTGATGGCGGCCATCGAGCCGGCCGAGGACAGCGGCGATGTGGACGCCATGCTCGACGCTTTCGCCACTGCCCTGATGAAGCGCCAATCGCGACAAGCCGAGCGACTCCTCGCCGCCCTGATCAAGACCGCCAGGCCGGGCCAGATTCTCAACGCCATGCTGGCCGTCGGGCTGCGGCAAAACTCGCTCGACGACCACTTCTTCCTATATCCCCTGTATGCCATCCGGGCCCTCGACGACATCGGCTGGGAATGGGCCGAGACCGTGTTGCGCCCGCCGGTGCGCTACCTGTCGCGCCACCCCATGGTCGAGCAACTGCCCGGTTTCAGCTCCGATTTTGTCGCCGGCGGCATCGCGCTTTATCGGCGCTTCGGCGAGCTTGAGGCGTTGTTCGACGAATTCGGCCTGACCGAGGACAGGGTCGCGCTAACCGCATCGGGCGATGAGTCCGAAGCCATCGCCGCCCTGGCCGAGACCATCGGCCGTGTGACCGATGTCACCACCATCGGCCGCCTGGTCGCCGAAGGGCTTGGCGGCGGCCTGTCCCTGGACGGCACCGGCGAGGCTCTGTCCATTGGCGGCGCCATGTTGTTCCTGCGCTCGCGCTCGGGCAATCCGTTCGATGTCCATATCCATACCGGCATCAACGCGCGGCGCTACCTGCTGGGTCTCGACGGCATCAGCTTCCGCAACAAGATCCTCGGCCTGCTGACCTGGTCGTGGGGCAACGAGGTGCGCTTCATCAACGACGTCATCGACTGGCCCGTGGGCTGCGACGTCGAGGCCACCGAACTCGGCCAGGACGACCTGCTGGCTGCCATCGAGGCGAGCATCACGTCTCAACCCGTGGTCCACGCCTTTGAAAGCGACGTTACTGTGGACGCGCTGGAGTTGACCGAAGCGGCCCGCGAGCCCATGGCTCTGGCCCAGCAATATGCCGAGGCGGGCTTTGACCCGGTCCCGTATTTTGCCATGATCGGCCGTCTCACCTGTCACGACGACGTCAGTGAGATGCACGCCTACAAGATGCAGCAGGCCGCCTTCGAGGAGTACAATGCCACGTGCGAACGGTACCGCTGGATGCACATGGTATCCGCCGCCAAGCACGCCGCCTGCGTGGTCGAGATGATTCCCAAGGAAGTCTATCCCGAGGTCCGCGCCCGGCTCGACGCCTAGGTGAACAGGGGAGAGTGAACGTGGCGACCAGTTCGATCGCGCGTCTTGATCGGGGCGACCGGTTCCACTCGGACCCGGAGCGCTCCTACACCCTGCCGTCGCGCTATTACTACGACGAAGACATCCATCAGCGCGAGCACGAGGCGATTTTCTATAAAAACTGGCTTTACGTGTGCCATGGCGAGACCGTGCGCGAGCCCGGTGACTACACCACCTTCGAGGCCGCCGATCAGAATATCGTCGTGGTGCGCGGCAAGGACGGCGTGCTGCGGGCGTTCTACAACGTCTGCTCCCATCGCGCCCACGAACTGCTCAAGGGAAGCGGCCGCACCAAGGTCATCACCTGCCCCTACCACGCCTGGAGCTACCATATCGACGGCACCCTGCGCACCGCCCAGGGCAGCGAGAAGGTCGAAGGCTTCGATGCGGACGAGTTCTGCCTGACTTCGGTTCAGGTCGAGGAATTCTGCAACTTCGTGTTCATCAACATGGACAACCAGGCGGCGCCCCTGGCCGAGCAGAGCAAGGGGCTCGAGGCCAATATCCGCTCTTACGTGCCGGATCTCGACCAGTTGACCCATGCCTACCGGCTGACCTTCGACATCAAGGCCAACTGGAAGAACGTGCTGGACAATTTCCTCGAGTGCTACCACTGCCCGATAACCCATCCGGCCTTCGCCAACGGGCTGGTCGACCTGTCGACCTTCGGCATCGTCACCTACGGCATCTACTCGACCCACCATTCCAAGGGCGGCACCGGCGATAACGCCGCCTATAACGCCAGCGATGCGGACGACCCCAATCACTCAGTGTGGTGGCTGTGGCCCAACACCTGCATTCTGCGTT
>JAYGEF010000246.1:0-1921 GCA_046582535.1 Alphaproteobacteria bacterium | reverse complement strand
TCCGCCGGCACCCAGCAGATCTGTTCGACGCGCTCGGGCGAATAGCGGCGGCACAGGGCGGCGTAGAGGTCGAACGCCGGCCGGCAGGATATACCGCCGACATCGTAGCGGCCCGCCAGGGCGTGCCCGGCGCAGGGCTGTTCGTAGGCGCCGGCCACCGGGTCGTAGCGTACCGGCGATCCACGGGCCTCGTCCCAGGCGACGTATTGGCTGCCGCCGCCGTCGTCACCGAGGTCGGCGGCGGTCAGGAAACGTCCCGTGTCGTCGCGCACCAGCAACGGCCCGTTGGTCCACTGGCGAATGAAATCGCCATCGAACCAGCCCTCTTCGATCATCACGCCGGCTATACCCAGGGCCAAGGCGCCGTCGCTTCCCGGCCGCACCCGCAGCCACTGATCGGCCTTGGCGGCAAGCCCGACGCGGCGCGGGTCGACGACCACCAGCTTGGCGCCCCGCGCCCGGGCTTCGGCGACGCGGGTGGCATGGGCCAGCCAGGTCATGGACGTATTGTGGCCCCACAGCAGGACACAGCCGGTATGGGCGAGATCGGTCATGGGCATGGCGGTGCCGAAGGTATGAACATGGATCGTCGAGCGGTGATAGTCACAGACCTCGACCGAGGCCACCACGTTGGGGCTGCCGAAGGCATGGCGCAAACGCTCGACCCAGGGATAGCCATCCTGCATGGCGGTGCCGGCGGTGGTGGTGGTAATGCCAAAGGCCACGGATTCGGGCCCCGACTCCCGAGCCAGGCGTTGCAGCGCCGCGGCGGTGGTATCGAGGGCCTCGTCCCAGCTGATCGGCTGCCAACCCGGGTCGGGGTCGCCCTTCGGGCGGGTGCGCTTCACGGGATGGAGCAGACGGCCGTCGTCATGGACCAGCTCAGGCGCGGCCCGGCCCTTGGCGCAAAGCGCCTTGCCCGTGGGATGGCCGGGGTCGGGCTCGACCGCGACCAACCGTCCGTCCTCGACGGCGGAAATGCATCCGCAACTCGACCAGCACAGGGCGCAGTATCCCGCAATGCGCTGGCCGGAAGCGGATTGATGCTCGGTCTTTCGCCGCGCCATGGCAATCCTCTCGACCCGAATTGTCTATGGACCGCAGTCTAGCACGCCGTTTGACAGGCGCGGGCCGCTTCCCCTATCGTCGGCTCCGCCGGGGGGCGTTGGGTCTTTTTGTGAGGTGCTGGTGGCCCGTCTAAGCGACATATACGAAGGCTTGCGGGATTATCTCGAAGGTCTCGACTGCATCACTTTCGACAGCCAACCCTGGGTCGAGGGGCCGCCGCTCCGTGAGCGGCGGGTGGCCATTGTCTCGACCGCCGGCCTGCAGCGCCGCGGCGACCAGCCGTTCTCCGAGGACGCCGACGACTACCGGGTGATCCCCGGCTCGTCCACCGCCGGCGATATCGTCATGAGCCACGTCTCGGTGTCGTTCGACCGCACCGGCTTCCAGCAGGACATCAACGTGGTGTTTCCCATCGACCGGCTTCACGAACTGGGCGCCGAGGGGGTCATCGGCTCGGTCGCCGACTTCCACTATTCGGTTATGGGCGCTACCGCGCCCCAGGACATGGAAGCCGCCGCCCACGAGCTTTCCGGCCACCTCAAGGCCGACGGCGTCGATGCGGTGCTGCTGATCCCCATATGACCGAACTGCACGCGCGCCGTGGGCGGGCTGGGGCATTATTTCGAGAGCGACGGACTGGCCACCACCCAGGTTAGTCTGGTGCGCGAGCACACGGTCAAAATGAAACCGCCGCGCGCCCTGTGGGTGCCGTTCGAACACGGCCGCCCCTTGGGGGCGCCCAACGACCCAGCGTTCCAACGCCGCGTGGTGCTGGCCGCTCTTGGGCTGCTGGAATCGAGCGACGGCTCCGGCCCGCTGCTGGTCGATTTTCCCGACGACGCACCGGCCACCG
>JAYGEF010000214.1:0-5668 GCA_046582535.1 Alphaproteobacteria bacterium | reverse complement strand
ATTCGTTTGGAATCAGAGCTGTGCTTCCGGCACGCTTTCCTTCTCATAAATCAATTTCAGAAAGTCCCGCCACTGAATGAACTGCTCCCTCGCCGTTCCGGTCAGTTCTACCGTCTCGTTCTCATAGGCGATAACCCGCGGCGCAAGTTCACTATCGATCGATTCGCCGAGTTCCTCAAGCGCATCCACATGGACTTCGGCTTCTTTGCTGGTCTGCCAACCCTCCATCAATAGTGAGGTTCCGGCGACTCCGGCAATAATTCCGGCTGTCGACGCCGCGGTGGATGCGCCGACGCTGTTGGAGTTTGACCCCGCCGCGATGGCGAGTACCGCCAAGCCGATCAACAGGACGCCACCGATGGCTTCGGTGGTTGCCTCGGCCTGGGCCTCCCGCTTTGCCTGAAGCTCAAGCTGGCTCTGCTCTTGCCAAATGAAATAACTAAGATCCATTTGCTCGGAGAAGGCCCGATAATTGTCCTGAAGGCCATCGACAAAGAGCTGATCACGCACCCGAATAGCGTTTGTCCGCACCAACATGGGATCTTCATTGCTCGGATAACCGGTTAGGGTATAACGGTTGTCTTCGTGGTTGAGATATTCCGCAAATGCTTCCGGGGAGAAGATTGCACCAAACCGCATGTCCGTTACGCGCCTGATTTTGGTGAGTTCCTCGGACCCATAATATTGCAGCTCATTTACGATGAATTGCGCGACTTCTTCAAACACTGGATCGTAGGGATCAATTCCTTTATTCCTTAAGTTGTTGTGATACTTCTCATCGACGCTGTGATCAAACGAATCACCGAACCAGCGCGCACCGCTGATATCGAACGCCTCGATATCAATTTCGACATCCTCGCCATCGGATTCTATAATCGTGCCAAGTAAATACAGGTCCCCTGTCGCCGTTTTATCAGGGGTTATGCGCACCGCTCCGAAGGCGCCGGTTTTGTCCAGCGCCAGCTTAAGTTTGTAGGCAAAACGAAGGGCCTCGGCGCGGCGCAGTTCCGGCCAAATATTTTCATCGTCTTCGTCTTCGGGCAAACCAGGATCGAACACCGGAACGACGATATCAAGCTTCGGTTTGTTAGGGTCGATGATTGGCAGTTTTTCGGCGCTGAACAATGACGACAGCTGGGGCCCGATCCCTTGGCTCGAGCGTGACCCTGAATTGATTGCACAACCCGATAAGACAAACGCCAAACACACAGCGTATACGGTTGCTTTCCTTACGAATTCCATCGTCGTTTTCCTCATCCGGTGCAGGTCGTTCATTCGTTCACGACAGCTAGTCCCTTATACCTTCGGTATTCATTCCACAGTTCGGCCTTCATCTCGGGGTCCGTTTCATCGATCGCGGCTTGACGGATCTGGGCTTCCAGGATGCTATCGTTGTCCACGGCTGGAATGTCGTCGGGGATTTTTCCGTTGCCGAATTCATTCTCTTCGGCGTCGCTTGCGACCGGCGCGGAGGTTGATGCCGATGCTATGGCGCCGTTTTCGGGTTGATAACTGCTGCTCTCCGCATCGCTGGTCGAGGCACTGACCTCGGTTCCCGACATTTCGGATGATGCCGTAGACGCCACGGTATCGACAAGCTCCGACGATTGTGAGGGTTCGTCACCCGACATGTCAGAGGACGCAAGCCCGCTGCCGGCGCCCGCCATATCAGCGGAAGAAGAACTCGTGCTTTCGACATTATCCTGGGCGTTCTGGCAAACGTCGTACTTGCTAAGAGACCTGAAAAAGGCCTGATTCATAAGAGCGATTTGTTCCTCTTGCGTGAGGAGCGGATCATGCTCGTAGTCGACGCTAACATCGGTGCAGTCGGTCGAGGATTGAGCGTTAACAACGCTCTGTGTTGTTTCAGCAGTCTGCGCTGACACCCCGCTGCCCAAGTCTGCAATTGCAAATGCAAATACACTCGCCAAGACCGCGCCTATGGCAAACCGGGATTTCATGGGAGAGGGACCGCGAGGGTCGGGGCCGCGGACATAGCCATTGGCGGGGCCATATGTCCAGGGCTCAATGGGGTTTTTCCGAGGCCTCCCGGGCGGATTTTTCGCATCACCGGATTGAGTGGAGGAGCCGGTTCCAGGTCATTGATTTGGTGCGGCGCGACGTCGAGCGAGCACGTGAAAGCCAAGCCGGGAAACCGATTTATTGGCGTCCAACTTTTCTCGACCATGTTGTGATCCCCTTAGCGCCCTCTTCCCTCCAGTATAAACCAAATTCACTAGTTAGCCCTAGAGTCTACGCCCATAGGCGATTTCCGTGCAATCGACTTTCGCCGGTGTGGCTGACCTGTGAATCGGCAGGCACGGGCGATCACCCCGGGTCCATATGCGATCACACCCGAGCCACGGCTTAATCGCGCCTTGTGTTGTGGCCTCCACCTATAGACAGTATCTTCGGTGCAACCGTCAATTGGTTCGGGCAGCTCGCTTCAAAAGGAGGGGGAGCGATGTTGGGCATTCACCGGGTCGTGCGTATCCTGATCGCCCTGTGGTTGATCGCCCTGTGGCTGTGGTCGGCCGACCTGCATGCCCAGTCCAATACATTTACTGACGCGTACAACCGGGGGCAAGCCTTCTATGAGGCGGGTCAATTAGAGTCAGCCATCGCCCATTGGCGAAGGGCGCTTGAACTCGGTGAGCGGGAATTCGGCCGTGACCATCCTAAGACGGCGCATCTGCTCAGTAATCTCGCCGGGCTCTATGATTTACAAGACCGCCACGGCGTAGCCGAGCCGCTCCACCGCCGAGCGCTGGCAATCTGGCAGAAGGCGCTGGGGCCGGACCATTCCGATGTCGCGAAGGGCTTCTACAACCTCGCTTTGTCTTACTTCGCCCAGCGCCGCTACAACGAGGCGGAGTCGCTTTTCAAGCGTTCGCTGGTGGTCTGGGAGAAGGCCCTCGGGCCCGATCATCCCAACGTCGCCAAGGGCCTCCACAACCTCGCGACGCTGTACTTCAGTCAGGGCCGCTTCGCGGCGGCGGAACCGCTCTACAAACGGGCCCTGGCAATCGGCGAGAAGACCCTGGGGCCGGACCATCCCGACGTCGCCAAGAGCCTGGCAAACCTGGCCGCGATTTAACAGGTTCAGGGCCGATTCGTGGCGGCGGAATCGCTGCTGAATCGGGCTTCGAAAATTTCTCAGACGGCTTTTGGAGCGGACCATCCCGATGTTGCCATAGGCCTCCACAACCTCGGCGTTATGTACTTCACGCAGGGCCGCTTCGAAGCAGCCGAGCCGCTGTTCATGCGGGCCCTAGCAATCTGGGAGAAAGCGTTCGGGCCCGACCACCCCGGTGTTGCCAAAAGCCTCAGTAACCTCGCTTTGCTCTTCCAAGCCCAAGGCCGCGACGAGGCGGCGTAGCCGCTCTACCAGCGGGCACTAGTGATCTATGAAGCGACCCTAACCGCAAAGATGTTGTGCATTGCGAGTTCGGTGTCGATGACATCGGCATCGAAGACGACGCGGAGTGGGACCTGGCAGGAAATTGCGTGGATCTTCACCTGGAACTTGTTCGCACGGATGCCCTGTGGCGAGAAACAAGCGTCAAAGACCTTCATGCACTGGCATCCGGAAAAACAAAAGCCGGTCCCCATGAGAGGGACCAGTGGTCCCCACACGAGGGACCGAGGGGCCATTTCGCCACCGACGAATACCCCTGAAACGCACATCACGGTCCCCACTTAACCTTGCGGACCTTGCGGACCTTGCTGGCCTTGGGCAGCAGATTCTCAAGGTGGCCTCGCCAGCGGGCAGGGTTCTCACCCGACCGATAGCCTCGCGCCTTGGCCCAGTCGAGGATAGCTTCGATACGGCCTCGCACACGGGTTGCTGTCTCCGTCTTGGTCGCCCAAATCGGCTCTATGACCTCGGTGACCATGGCAGTGTCCACGGCGTCCACCGGCACGTCGCCAAAGACGGGATAGGCGTAGGTCGATAATGTGTTGCGCCACTGGTCGCGGTGCTTGGGGTTACGCCAGCCCTTCTCGTGGCTCGCGATATATTGTTCGGCGCAGAATTTGAATGTCCGTACTGATACCGCGTCCACTGCCCGCTGCGCCCGCTGGGCCTTCCTGGCGTCGATAGGGTCTATCCCGTCCTTGACTAGCCGTCGCGCCGCCAGCGCCCTCTCTCGCGCCTCTGACCGCGACACCACGTCAATACCGCCCAGGCCCATGTCCCGCGATATACGGCGCAGCATGAAGCGATACAGCCAGGACTTCGAGCCGCCGCGTGCTACTTGCAGATAGAGGCCACTGACGTCCGAGTGAAGGCCAGAACGTGTCGCCGCTGATACCGCCCTGGCGGTGAGATTTCGTGTCTGTCGAGCCATTGCACGCTCCATTTACCCCAAGAATTAACCACTAATGTAACGCGGCTTTGGGTGGAACGCAACGCACATAGGTGGACGCCTATCCTCAGTAATGCAAGTAAACTCGTAGGTTTTATCGACATCAAGGAACGGTGGCAAACAGGGCAATGGCGGAGGGACGGGGATTCGAACCCCGGACACCTTTCGGTGAACACGCTTTCCAGGCGTGCGCCTTAAGCCACTCGGCCACCCCTCCAACACCGGCGCCACGCGCCATGCGCGGGCCTTTGTAATATAGCCAAGCACCAATAGCGATGCAAAAAGGGGGCCGTGATTTGCCTGCGCGCCGGCAAATGAATAAGCTCCGGGCAGTGACTATCACAGGTGGGGACCCATGCGGCGTCGCGTGATCATCGGCCGGGTTGTTGGCGGGGTGCTGTTGTTCGGCGCCGCGGTGGCATTGTTCGTGGAGCTGTTCCGCTGGGGCCGCGACGGGGTCTATCAGGCCGCCTCAATCGGCGAGATCTGGGTCGGCATCAATGCCAACAGCCTGGTCGGCTTTGGCGCCGTTATCGAACAGCGGATCAGCCCGTGGCTGTGGCTCGAGGTCATCGTTCCCCTGCTGACCCTGCCGGCCTGGCCGTATCTCGGCGTGCTCGGCGGCCTGATCCTGTGGCTTTGCCGCCGACGCCGACGACGCCCCATGTTCCGCAAGCGCTCGGACTGGTAGCGCCAGGCGCGCTTACGCCTCGGGGGATTTGAGCGCCGCCAGGAAGGCCTCGTGGGGGATTTCCACGTTGCCGATCTGGCGCATGCGTTTCTTGCCCTTCTTCTGCTTGTCGAGCAGCTTGCGCTTGCGGCTGACATCGCCGCCGTAGCACTTGGCGGTGACGTCCTTGCGCAGGGCCCGGACGCTCTCGCGGGCGATGACCTTGCCGCCGATGGCCGCCTGAATGGCGATCTGGAAAAGCTGGCGCGGAATCAGGTCCTTAAGCGCCTGGCATAGCGCCCGGCCGCGGCTCTCGGCATTGGCCGCATGGACGATGAGGGCCAGGGCGTCGACCGGCTCGCTGTTGACCAGGATGGAGACCTTGACCAGGTTGCCGGTCTCGTAGCCGTCGATGTGATAGTCGAAGCTGGCATAGCCCCGCGACACCGACTTGAGCCGGTCGTAGAAATCATAGACCACCTCGTTGAGCGGCAGGCGGTACACCGCCATGGCCCGGCTGCCGGCATAGGTCAGGTCGAGCTGCTCGCCGCGCTTCTCGGTACACAGCGACAGCACCGCGCCGAGGTGTTCGTCGGGCACCATGATGGTCGCCTTGATCCAGGGCTCTTCC
>JAYGEF010000109.1:0-9380 GCA_046582535.1 Alphaproteobacteria bacterium | reverse complement strand
GATCCCCATGGTGCTGGCGGCGCGCCGCCGCGCCTGGCTGATTGCCGGGGTCTGCACCGTGGGCTCGGTAGCCGGCGGCATGGTCGGTTACGGAATCGGCTATTTTCTGTTCGAGAGCCTGGGCCGGACGCTGTTCGAGTTCTACGGCAACATGGCCGCCTACGAGCGCTTTCAGGCGCATTACAACGAGTGGGGCGCCTGGATTGTCGCCGGCGCCGGGCTGACGCCGTTCCCCTACAAGGTCATCACCATCGCCAGCGGCGTCACGGCGCTCAACCCGGCGGTCTTCCTGATCGCCTCGGTGCTGTCGCGCGGCGCCCGGTTCTTTCTGGTGGCGGCGCTGTTGTGGTACTTCGGGCCGCCCATCAGAAGCCTCATCGAGCGTAATCTGGGCCTGGTGACGGCGGGCTTCTTCGCCCTGCTGCTTGGCGGCTTCGTGGTTACTGGTATGCTCGGTTGATGGTGACCACGCGCAACCTCGCCGGGCTGATCGTCGCGGCCAGCGTGGCGGCCCTGGCCGGAGCCTTCTATTCTCAGTATGTCTGGGGGCTGGAGCCCTGTCCCCTGTGCCTCTACCAGCGGGTTCCCTACGGCGTCACGATCGTGCTGGGAATCGTCGCCCTGGCCGGCCGCTGGCCGCTCGCCTGCCTTGCCTTGGCCGGGGTGGTTCTAATCGGCGAATCCGGGCTCGCCTTCTTCCATGTGGGGGTCGAGCAGCATTGGTGGGCCGGCCTCGACGCCTGCGCCCAGGCCAGTGCTTCGCCGGAGACCACAGCCGAACTTCTCACCATGCTCATGGATGAGCCGCCACCGCTGCCCTGCGATCAGGTACCGTGGTCGTTGTTCGGCATCTCCATGGCGGGTTACAATGGGCTCTACGCGGCGGTGCTGGCAGTGGTCAGTCTGGCCGGTGTCGCCGACCTGAGACGAAAGGCGCGGATGTGAGCCACCCCAAGACCATGGCTGAAGACCGGCTGCCCGGCGATCTCGACCGCGCGGCCCAGATCGAGCGCATGATCCGGGTCGACCACGCCGGCGAATACGGCGCTGCGCGCATCTACGAAGGCCAGCTTGCCGTCCTCGGGCGCAGCCCCAGCGCGCCGCTCATCCGGGCCATGGCCGAACAGGAGAAAAGCCACCTGGCGGCCTTCGATCGTCTGGTGGTCGAGCGCCGGGTGCGGCCCACCGTATTGTCGCCCCTGTGGCACGCCGCCGGCTTCGCCCTGGGGGCGGCCAGCGCCATGCTCGGCGAGCGCGCCGCCATGGCCTGCACCGTGGCCGTCGAGGAGGTCATCGGCGAGCACTACGGCGACCAGCTCGACCGCCTCGGCGACGACGAACCGGAACTGCGCGAAACCGTCACGGAATTCCGCGACGACGAACTTGGCCACCGCGACACCGGCCTGGAACAGGGCGCCGAACAAATGCCCGGCTACGAGCCGTTCACCCTGGCAGTAAAATCCGGCGCCCGCCTGGCAATCTGGCTGTCGGAGCGGTTTTAGAGGGCTTTCAACAAAGCCGTAACCGCCGCGCTTGGATCATCGGCGCTCATCACGCCACCCAGGACTGCAACCCCAGCAGCCTCGCAGGTTGTCGCGTTATCTGCGTTGATACCGCCTAGGGCGATGACTGGTATGAGCAAGGCTTCGGCAATGCGATGCAGTTCATCGACGCCCAGGGCGGGGCCGTAGCCGGGTTTGCTAATGGGTACGAAGATCGGGCGGAGGGTGACGTAGTCGGCGCCGTCGTCGGCGGCCTTGCGGGTCTCGGCCTCGTCGTGGGCCGAGACGCCGATAAGTGACCCGTCACCGACCATGCGGCGAGCCTCGGCGACGTCGTGGCCCTGGGGCAGGTGGACGCCGCCGGCGCCGTGGCGGGCAGCCACGGTGGGGTTGCCGTTGACGCTGACCAGGGCGCCGTAGGGGTTGGCGCGGGCCATGATGTCGCCGACCAGGGCGTCCAGCGCCGCCTCGTCCAGGTCCTTCTCCCGCACCATGAACCAGCGCAGGCCGGCCTTGAAGGCGGCTTCGGCGAGGTCGGGCAGGGCTGTTCGGGCGAGGTGGCGGTCGCTGATGACCAGCAGGGGCGGCGTCGGCAGCGGAGTTGTCATGACGCCTCGATGATGCCCTCCTCGGGGGTCGAGGCACTGGCGTAGAGGCGGCGCGGCATGCGGCCGGCCTCGAAAGCCAGGCGGCCGGCCTCGATGCCGGCTTTCATGGCGCGGGCCATTTTGACCGGGTCGCGGGCCAGGGCGACGGCGCTGTTGAGCAGAATTCCGTCGCAGCCGAGCTCCATGGCCACGGCCACGTCGGACGCGGTACCGACGCCGGCATCGACGATCACCGGCACCTTGCACTGTTCGCGGATGATGCGAATGTTGTAGGGATTGCGGATGCCCATGCCCGAGCCGATGGGGGCGCCCAGCGGCATCACCGCGGCGCAGCCCAGGTCTTCGAGTTTGCGGCAGGTGATCGGGTCGTCGTTGCAGTAGGGCAGCACGGTGAAGCCGTCGTTGACCAGCTCGCCGGCGGCCTTCAGCAGGTGCTCCACATCGGGGAACAGGGTCTCGTCGTCGCCGACGACCTCGAGCTTGATCCAGTTGGTCTCCAGGGCTTCGCGGGCCAGTTGGGCGGTCAGCACTGCGTCCCGCGCGGTATAGCAGCCGGCGGTGTTGGGCAGGATGGTATAGTCGGGCCTAAGCAGGTCGTAGAGGCTTTCGCCGCCGCCGTGAACCGAGACCCGGCGCAGGGCGACGGTGACCACCTCGGCGCCGCTGGCGTCGATGGCGTCGAGCATGACCCGCTGGTTAGGATAGCGCGCCGAGCCGATGAACAGCCGGGAGTCGAATGCCTTGTCGGCAATAACGAGTTTGTCGGACATAACCTGTCTCACAACGGGAACCGGCGGGGTTTATCGCTCCGAACCATCATGTAAGGAGATTAGCCGAAAAGGTCCAGTACCGTCAGCCGCCGGTTTTCGATTGGACGATCTCCATGCGGTCACCAGGGGCCAGGCGGGTGTCGGCCCAGGTGGCGCGCCGGGCGATGGCGCCGTTGAGCGCTACGGCGATGCCCGCCCGCGCCGGGTCGAGGCCGGTGGCGGCGACAATCTCGACGATGGTTTCGCCATGGTAGGCACGATCCTCGCCGTTAACGGTGATGCGGGCCTCGGTCATGCGCTACGGGCCTTGCGGTTGGGCCGGGCGAAGCGCTCGAGCCCGAAGGGCGCGATGGCCGCCGGCAGCACGCCGCTCAGTACATAGTCGGCCACGGCGTTGGCGGTGACCGGGGCCAGCAGGATGCCGTTGCGGTGGTGGCCGGTGGCCATGACCAGACCGTCCAGGGCGGTGGGCCCAAGGATCGGCGCATCATCGCGGCTCGCCGGGCGGAAGCCGGCCCAGGTCTCGACGATGGGCAGATCATAGACGCCGGGCAGGATCTCCCAGGTGTCGCGCAACAGATCCATGATGCCGCCGGCGGTGATGCTGGCGTCGAAGCCCATCTCCTCGACCGTGGCGCCGATCAGCAGGCGGCCGTCCAAGCGCGGCACCAGATAAATATCCGGGCCCCATATCACGTGGCTGAGCAGGGGTTTGCCCCGGGGCATCTGGACCGCCAGCATCTGGCCCTTGAGGGGGCGCACCGGCGGGCGCAGGGCTTCGGGCAGGCCGGGAATGTCGCGCGACCACGGGCCGGCGGCGACGATCACGGTTGTCGCCTCCAGGGTTTCGTCGTCGGTCCGCACGCCGCTCACCCGGCCGCCGTCGCACAGCACTTCCTTGACCGGGGTGTTCTCGTGCAACACCCCGCCGGCGCGGATGAAGGCCTCGCGCAGTGCCGCCGCCAGCTTGCGGTTGTCGACCTGGTGGTCGAGGGCGCTGAATATGGCGGCGCTGACACCGGGGGCGAGATGGGGTTCGCGCTCCCGCGCCTCATCGCCGCTCATCCATTCAAGGTCAAGGCCGAGGCCGCCGAGAAAATCGTGGCGGTCGCGCAGGCGCTCGACATCGTCGCGGTCATGGGCCACCACGAAGGTGCCTTCATCGCGGTAGTCGACCTTCATTTCGGAGGCCGCCTCGACCTCGGCGGCGAACTCGGCCCACATGTCGCGGCTGGTCATGGCCAGGGCCAGCAACGGCTCCTCGCTGGGCTCGGCTTCGACCTGGGGCGCCAGCATGCCGGCCGCCGCCCAGGTCGCGCCCCAGCCGGCCTGACCACGGTCAAACACGGTCACCGCCCGGCCCGCCTGGGCCAACCGCCAGCCAATGCCGAGGCCGCAAACCCCGCCGCCGATAATGGCGATCATGTGAAATACTCCATGGATTAGGTCCGCTGCCGCTCAGGCAGAAATTTTACCAGGGATCGAGTTCGGTGTCCCAGTAGAGAAAATCGCGCCAGCTGTCGTGTAGGAAGTTGGGCGGAAAGGCGCGGCCGTTCCACTGCAGGTAGTGGACCGTAGGCATGACCGGCTTGATGCGCGGGTGCATGCCGCATTCCTTCGACAATCGGCTGCCCTTGGCGAGATTGCAGCGCATGCAGGCGGCGACCACGTTCTCCCATGTGGTGATGCCACCACGGGAGCGCGGCTGCACATGGTCGAACGTGAGATCGCCCGCCGAGTAGTCATGGCCGCAGTACTGGCAGGCGAAGCGGTCGCGCAGGAATACGTTGAACCGGGTGAAGGCCGGGCGCTTGGTCGCCGGAATGTACTGCTTGAGCGAGATTACGCTGGGCAGCGGGAACGACCAGCTCGGCGAATGGACCCGCCGATCATACTCCGACAGGATATGGACCCGATCGAGAAACACCGCCTTGACCGTGTCCTGCCATGACCACAGGGACAAGGGGAAGTAGCTGAGCGGCCGATAGTCGGCGTTCAGTACCAAGGTCGGATAGGTTTCAAGTGACGCGTTCAAAACACCGGTCCCGTTAACCAAGATGAACAAAAAATACAGCCTGTGGCAGGTGGCGCAACCCCTTAGCCGCTAAATCTTGTAACTGACAAGCGGCGGCGGTTACTCCGCCGCAACCAGATGTATCTCCAGCCGACTTTCCGTAGCGGCGGCGAATCGCTCAAGGGTTTTGGTCGTCGGCTTTTGGCGGCCACTTTCAAGCCGGGCGATGGCCGGTTGCGTCGTGCCCATGCGGGACGCCAGTTCCTGCTGGGTGAGGCCGGCGCGGACTCGCGCCTGAATCAGTTGTCGGGCCAGGGTGAACTCCGGTTCAAGCTCATCATACGCCTCACGGAATTCCGGATCCTTCAGCCATTGTTTCTTGGCGTTGCGAAATGAAACGGTCATTAGGTTACCTCTTTGGCACGGGCCAACGCCCGATCAATGGCGGCGCGTGGAGTCTTTTGCGATTTCTTAATGAAAGCATGCAGGATCACCACGCGACGTTTGTGGGTCGTGACGTAGATGGCGCGGGCTATTCCATCGCGGCCTTTCATTCACATTTCCCACAACTCGTCACCAAGTGGTTTGACGTGTGGTTCGTGTACGCCGTGAAGACCAATAGTTTCGATCAGATCGACGATCCGAGTGAGCCGTGCGCGGATATCGGCTGGTAGGGATTCAATCTCAGCCCGCACCGACCGATTGAGGATCTCAACACGCCACGTCATCAATAATAAAATATACCATAAAAGGAATAATTCAAGAAATCAGTGATTTTACTTTCGTTCGCTGGGCAGGGCGGGCGAGCTTGGTTAGGATCACCCTGGATTTTTTCTCTTTGAAAGGTACAGCGTCATGGCCGGCCCGCTTTGTCATATTCGTGTGCTCGATCTCAGCCGGGTTCTCGCCGGGCCCTGGGCGGGCCAGAACCTGGCCGATCTCGGCGCCGAGGTCATCAAGGTCGAGCGCCCCGGTGTCGGCGACGATACCCGCTCCTGGGGGCCGCCATTCCTCGCCGACGAGGATGGCAAGGAGACCAGCGAGGCAGCGTATTTTCTATCGACGAACCGGGGCAAGCGCTCGGTGACCATCAATATGGCCACGCCCGAGGGCCAAAAACTGATCCGTGACCTGGCCGCCGAGTGCGACATCCTGCTGGAGAACTACAAGGTCGGCGGTCTGGCCAAGTACGGCCTCGCCTACGACGACCTCAAGAACTCCCATCCCCACCTGATCTACTGCTCGATTACCGGCTTCGGCCAGACCGGGCCCTACAAGGACCGCGCCGGCTACGACTTCATCATCCAGGGCATGGGCGGGCTCATGAGCATCACCGGCGAGCCTGACAGTGTACCCGGGGGTGGCCCGGTCAAGGTTGGGGTCGCCGTTTCCGACCTCTTCACCGGCATGTACGTCACCGTGGCCGCTCTCGCCGCCCTGGCCCATCGTGAGCGCGGCGGCCGGGGTCAGCACATCGACCTGGCCCTGCTCGATTGCCAGATTGCCATGCTGGGCAACCAGTCTCTCAATTACCTGACTTTCGGTAAGGTGCCGGGCCGCATGGGCAATGCCCATCCCAATGTGGTGCCCTACCAGGCGTTTGCGACCGCCGACGGCCACGTCATCGTCGCGGTCGGCAACGACGGCCAGTTCGCCCGCTTCTGCGATGTCATCGCCAGGCCCGAGTTGGCCGCCAATCCGGACTACGCCAGCAATGCGCTCAGGATCATAAACCGCGAAAGCCTGATCCCGGTCATCGTCGAGGCCATGGCCGAATTTGAAACCGCCGCCCTGCATCGGGACCTGGAGGCGGCGGGCGTGCCCTTTGGGCCGATCAACACCATCTATCAGGTGTTCGATGATCCCCAGGTCAAGGCCCGCGGCCTACGAGTCGATCTCGACCACCCCCTGGCCGGCACCACACCCACCGTCCGCAACCCGATTCGCTACTCCGACACGGAACTGGAGTTCAAGGTTGCCCCGCCGCTGCTCGGTCAGCACACGGACAGTGCGTTGCACGATTTGCTCGGTCTCGATGAGGGCGAGATCGCCAAGTTGCGCGAAGACGGGGTGATTTGAGCCCCACTTCCAGCCCCGAACAGGGGCCACCGACCGTTCGGCGGGAGCCTGCGTGACGATTGAACGCCCTTCGGTCATTTCTTCAATGACCGAAGGTATTAAGGCTTCGCCGCGTCCTTGAAGCCGTCGTGGAGGAATTCGCCGCCCATTTCCAGGCCAACGCCGTCGATGCCGTGGCCGAGGCGGGGGCAGGCGTGCCAACGCACCGGTACGTCATACTGGCCGAGCATCTGCACCGAGGCGCCCAGGGAGGTGAAGGGCACCACCTGGTCGGTCTCGCCGTGGGCCAACAGCATGGGCGGCCGTGAGCGGATTTCCGCTTCGATGGTTTCGGAGGCGATGATGGCGCCCGAATAACCGACAACGGCGGCGCAGGGTTTGGCCCGGCGCAGGGCCACGTAGACCGACATCATGGCGCCCTGGCTGAAACCGACCAGGCCGAGTTGACTGTCGTCGAGTCCGAGTCGTTCGAGCTCGCCGTCGATGAACTGGTTAATAATGGCCCCGGCCTCGGCCGCCTTGGCGGTGATCGCTTCGGGGGTTTCGTCGCGGAAGCTGAACCACTGGCGGCCCATGGGATTGCCTTCGCAGGCTTCATGGGCATGGGGCGAGACGAACTGGGCGCCGGGCATGAGGCCCGCCCACTCGCGTGCGAGGCCGATGAGGTCGTTGCCGTCGGCGCCCCAACCGTGAAGGAAAACGACTAATTGTTTCGCTTCGCCTTTGGCCGGTGGCTGCTCGGGGCCGGATATATTCGCTATGGTGCTCATAATCAATCTCGTAGGGGATTCCCAACGCGGCGTGATATTTGCTATAACCGCCGCGCAATTTCGAGGTTCGTACCTACAGCAGATGTCCGGTCCCGTCGATGAAATTTCCGGTGCGCCCATCGCGGTGTTGCCGCCGGTGGACAGCGTCCAGTCGGTACGCTTCGCGCCGACGCCCAGCGGCTATATGCATCTTGGCCACGCCTATTCGGCGCTGATCGCCTGGAGCAATGCCCGGGCGGTCGGTAGCCGTTTCCTGCTGCGAATCGAGGACATCGACCGGTCGCGCTGCCGCCCGGCCTTCGAACAGGCGATATACGAAGACCTCGCCTGGCTCGGCATCGATTGGCAATTGCCGGTACGCCGCCAGGCCGAGCATATGGCGGATTATGCCGACGCCCTGAAAGCCCTGGGCGAACGCGGCGTGCTGTATCCCTGCTTCTGCACCCGCTCCGAGGTCCAGGCCGAGATCGAGGGCGCCGACGCCGCGCCTCACGGCCCCGACGGACCACACTATCCGGGCACCTGCAGGCGGTTGAGCCGGGCCGAGCAGAACCGCCGCATTCGCGCCGGCGAGGCCCATGCCCTGCGTCTCGACATGGCCAAGGCGGCGGCTATCGCCGGGCCGCTGACCTGGATCGATCGCAAGGCCGGTGAGGTCGAGGCCGATCCGCTGTCCGCCGGTGACGTGGTGCTGGCGCGCAAGGATGTGCCCACCAGCTATCACCTGGCGGTCACCCTGGACGACCACATTCAGGGCGTGAGCCTGGTCACCCGAGGCTGGGATCTCTATCACGCGACCCACATCCACCGCCTGCTTCAGGCATTGCTTGGCCTCGACACCCCCGTCTACTATCACCATCCGATGATCACCGATCCCAACGGCGTTCGCCTGGCCAAACGCAACCGAGCGGTGACGCTGCGGGCCCTGCGTAACGGGCGCAAGACGCTACGCGACGTGCGCCGTATGATCAATCTTGAGCCGACCGACGACGAGAGGGCAACACCATGAACGACGATTCGCAAATACCACCGGGGCAGTTCCAACCGAATTCCACGCCCATGGACGCCATGAACAAGCCGCGCTATTCCGGCGTCGCCACCTTCATGCGCGCGCCCCAGGTGACAAGCGCCGCCGATGTGGATATCGCCCTGATCGGCGTCCCCTACGACGGCGCCGTGACCAACCGACCGGGCGCTCGCCACGGGCCGCGCGAAATGCGCAACATGTCGAGCCTGATGCGCTCGATCCACCACGTCACCAAGGTCAACCCCTACGATCTGTGCCGCATCGGCGACCTCGGCGACGTCGACATGCCGCACCTGTTCGACCTCAATGGCGTGGTCGACGACATCACCGATTTCTATGCCCGGGTTCATGGCGCCGGGGCGGCGCCGCTGACCGCCGGGGGCGATCACATGATCACCTACCCGATCTTCCGCGCCATCGCTGCCGAGCGTCCCGTGGGAATGGTTCATATCGATGCCCATACAGACACCTGGGACGAATTCCTCGGCCAGAAGATCGGCCACGGAACGCCATTCCGCCGGGCCGTCGAGGACGGCCTGCTCGACCCCAAGCGCACGGTACAGATCGGCATTCGCGGCGCCCAGAACAGCGACGAGGGCTGGATCTATTC
>JAYGEF010000052.1:0-16279 GCA_046582535.1 Alphaproteobacteria bacterium | reverse complement strand
ATCGCCCCGACGCCGATGCCATTTTCATAAGCTGCGGTGCCCTGCGATCCTGCGAAGTCATCGACCGGATCGAACAGGCCACCGGCAAACCCGTGGTGACCAGCAACCAGGGCATGCTGTGGCACTGCCTGCGCCTCGCCGGCATCGACGACAAACTCGACGGCCTGGGCCGGTTGCTCCGCGAGTTCTAGGCTACGGCCTCACCCTTTCGGAAGTTTGGTTAACGAATAGGTTACTGCTCCTGTGGTCTTGTTGACTGCAAATGAATAGAGCAGAAAAACGTCACCAGCAGAAACTAGCGCGCAAGGTCGCGAAACGCGATCGCGCCGCGCCGCCCATGTCGCAGCACGGCCATGTCATCGACGGTAACCTGGCGCTCGATCCCTCGGGGCTCGTGGACCAGGGCATGCGCTTGCATAGGGCGGGTCGCATTCAGGCGGCCGACGCGGTCTATCGCCAAGTCCTCGCTATTGACCCGGATCACGCTGACGCCAATCATCTGCTTGGTGGTCTGGCCCATCAATTGGACAACCTTGCGCTCGCTGAAGAGCTGATGTCGCGGGCTATCGCCACCGCACCTAATGAGCTGCTGTATCATTTCAATCTGGGCAACGTGTATCAGGGCCAGGCGCAACTTGATGACGCGGTGGCCAGTTTTCGCCGCGTCGTGACGCTCAATCCAGGCTATGCGGAGGCGCACAACAATCTCGGTCTGGTGCTTGCTGAACAGGAGCAGACGGCAAGCGCCGCCGCCTGCTTCGACAAAGCGCTGGCGGCCCGGCCCGGCTGGGTCGAGGTCCACGCCAGCCATGGCAATGCCCTGTACGCGCTGGGTTTGATGGAGGCTGCCGCCGCCAGTTACCGAAAAGCCCTGGCCGGCATGCCGCGCAGCGTGGAGATTCACAGCAACCTGGGCAGCGCCCTCAAGGAACTCGGCCAGTACGACGTCGCCGCCATCTGTTTTGAGCAGGCCATCGCCCTCAAACCCGATTTCGCCGAGGCCCATGGCAAGCTGGCCGTGACCTTTCAGAACCTTGGCCGACTGGACGACGCCGCCGACAGCTGCCGCACGGCGCTGGCGCTGCAGCCCAACTCGGCTGAACTGCACGGCAATCTTGGCAACGTGCTCCAACGCATGGGGCGTCTCGATGACGCGGCCGACAGCTACCGTGCGGCGCTGGCCATCGAGCCGGGCTTCGCCATTGTCTGGAACAATCTCAAGTCGACCATGAAGGCCCTGGAATTCGGTGCGGATAAGGCTGACAGCGGCCTTGGCTCCAGGGACGGCGATGGCGGTCAGTTCAGGTTGTTCGAGCATTACCTGGATAAATTCAAACCCCACGAGGCCAGCCAGAGATTCGAGGCGGCCATGGCGGCGTTGCCATCGGTGTTGAACCGGCCGCTGATCATCGACGGAGAGGCCGACGATCGGGCCACGCTATCGCCCCTTGCCGACCAAATCATCGGCCTGCTCCACTTCGGGCGAAGCGGCACCAGCTTGCTTCATAGCCTGGTCTATGGCCACACGGAAATCTCGACCCTGCCGAGCATTTATCTGCGCGGCTTCTTCAACGCCGATGTCTGGGAGCCGCTGACGGCTCAGGGTTGGCGCGCTACGCCGGACCGCTTCATGGCGATGTTCGACGTTCTGTTCGATGCCGCGTCGGGCAAACCAACGCCCGGCATCATGCTCGAAAAAAACAGCTATCTGGGCGTCAAGGAAGGCATGACCACCCTGGGCGAGAACCGCGATGAGAGCCTGACCGTGGACCGCGAGTCGTTCCGCGCCGAGACCCTTCGGCTCATGGAACAGCACCGGGAAATCGATCCGACGACCTTCCTTCTAATCGTTCACGCGGCCTACGAGAAGGCGATTGGAACCACTACGGACAAGCGCACGGCCTTCTTCCACATCCATAATCCCGACGATTTCGCCAAGCTCAACTTCCTGCGCTGCGCCCCGGACGCGCGCCTGGTGATGATGGTCCGCGAGCCGCTGCAGAGCTGCGAATCCTGGCTGAGCACGACGGTTGAGGACAACGATTATCAAACTGCCGTGGATCAAATCATGGCGATGCTGTTCGCCGTTGACCAAATACCCTTCCGCCTTTAGGACGCGGTCGGCGTCCGCCTTGAGGATCTGAAATCCCGACCCGAGGCGACCATGCGCGCCCTCTGTGCCTGGACGGGCGTCGCGGAGACGCCAAGCCTCTATGAAATGACTGCCCAGGGCCGGAAATGGCGGGGCGACCCGTCAAGCCCCGACTACGCCGCAGGTAAACAAAGCTCGCCGTTCGATAGCGCTTCGGTGAAGCGCCCGGTTGGGAAAATATTCAGCGAAGCGGATCAGTTCATTCTGAATACGCTATTCCATCCGTTCAACGTCAGGTTCGGCTATGACAAGGCCGACCCGGATGGCTTCAAAACGGACCTGGCGGCGGTTCGCCCATCGCTTGACCGCATGATGGACTTCGAGGTCGCCATGGCGGCCCGCACGGAAACCAACCACGACCCATTCATGGCCAGCGGCGACTTCCGCCTACTCCACGCCAGCCTCATCGACCGCTGGTCGGTGCTTAACGAGTTCGGCGACTACCCTGGTCTGCTGACACCTCTGGAGATTGCGGAACCATGACCAAGGAAATTCTCTGCACCCTGGGTCCGGCGTCCATGAACGACCGGGTCATCGGCCGACTCAGCGAACTTGGGGTGGCGTTGTTCCGCATCAACCTATCGCACACGGACCTAGCCGACTTGCCGGACGTTATCGACTTTGTCCAGAGCCGCACCCAGGTGCCGGTTTGTCTCGACACCGAAGGTGCGCAAATCCGCACGGGTGGGTTTACCGATGGCGCCATCGAGGTTCGCGACAATACCGAGGTTGTCCTCCATCGCCGCCGGGTCCCCGGCGATTCACAGAACTGGAATCTTTTTCCCCGCGACATCATCGGCAAGCTTGAGGTCAACGACATCATCAGCATCGACTTCAATGCGGTGCTGATCCAGATCGTCGAGGCCGGCGATGAGACCGTGGTGGCCCGGGTGCTCAATGGCGGCGCCATCGGCCGCAACAAAGCTGTCACCGTGCGCCGCGATATCCCGCTGCCGCCGTTGACCGAGAAGGACCGGGCGTCTCTGGTCATCGGCCGCGACAAGGGCATCAAGGATTTCGCCCTGTCCTTCGCCAACTCGGGCGCGGACGTGGATACCATTCGGGCCATTATCGGCGATGACGCCCGTTTGATATACAAGATCGAGACCCTCGAAGGGATGCGCAACCTGGAGGCCATCGCGGCCGGTTCCGAGGCCCTGCTCATCGACCGGGGTGACCTGTCGCGCCAGATCCCCATCGAGGGCATACCGGGCGCGCAAAAATCGATCATTGCCCGGACCAAGGCGGCGGGCCGCAAAGTCTACGTGGCGACCAATCTGCTCGAGACCATGGTGTCGTCGCCCCAGCCGACCCGGGCCGAGGTCAACGACATCTTCAACACCCTAGCCGACGGCGCCGACGGTCTGGTGCTGGCCGCCGAGACCGCCATCGGCGCCTATCCGGTTGAATGCGCAAACATGATCGTCAAGATGATCCACGCCGCCGAGCGCAATGACGAACGGGGCTCGTCCTATTACAACGACGATACCAAATCCCTGCTGGTCGAACCCCACGGAGGACGCCTGGTTCACCGCGAAGCCAGCGCCGATGACCGGGCCGACATCGATCGCCTGCCGGTCATTGAGGTCGACACCACCCAGCTCGTCGATTGCCAGCATTTCGCCATCGGCACCTATTCGCCGCTCATGGGTTTCATGAACAGTGAGACCCTGGCCTCGGTGCTGGCCGAGAACCGTCTGCCCGACGGCACGGTGTGGACCCTGCCCTTGGTGTTGCAGCTGCCGGAAGCCACCGTGAAGAGCCTGGGCGCCGGTGCTCGGGTGCTGCTGCGCGAGGCCGGCGGCGAGGGTGAAGCGATCCTCGACGTGGACCAGGTTTATCGTCTCGACCTCGAAGCGGTGGCCTCGCAATGGTTCGGCACCTCGTCGTTCGGCCATCCCGGCGGAGTTCGTTTTTTCGCCGCCGGCGAGTACGCGGTGGCCGGCGCGGTGACTCTGGTCCGGGCGCCGCGCTCAACGTTCCGCCATATCGAACTCAACCCCGAGGCCGCGCGCTACATCTTTACCCACACGGGCTGGACCAAGGTCATCGCCTTCCATACCCGCAACGCCATTCACCGGGTTCACGAGCACCTCATCCTCGATGCCCTGGAGCGTACCGGCGCCGATGGCGTCTACGTCAACCCGGTGACCGGCATCAAGAAATCCGGCGACTTCCTGCCCGAGCCGATCATGCGCAGTTATCAGGCGACGCTCGATTTCGGTTATCTGCCGCGCGAGAAGGTGGTGCTGGGCAGCTTCTCCACATATTCGCGCTATGCCGGCCCGCGCGAGGCGGTGTTCACCGCGCTCTGTCGCAAGAACATGGGTTGCAGCCACTTCATTATCGGCCGCGACCACACTGGCGTTGGCGACTTCTATCCCGCCGAGGCCAACCGGGCGCTGTTCGACAGTCTCGGCGATATCGGCATCGAGCCGGTATTCTTTGATGCCGTGGGATATGATCCCGAGGCGGGCACCTATTCCTGCGAGAAGACCGTCGCCACGAGAAACATCAGCGGCACCCAGGTGCGCCAAGCCCTGCAAAGCGGCGAGCCACTGCCCGACTGGTTCATGCGCGACGTGGTCCAGGACGTGCTGCGCTCCGAAATCGACGCCGGTGGAGATATCTTCGTCCCCTGACCCCGCCCCGATATTTTGGTTCACGGGACTGTCCGGAGCCGGAAAATCGACGGTCGCCACGCCGGCCCAGGCCAAGCTCGCGGCAATGTCGCTCCACATTGTCATTATCGACGGCAACGATGTGCGAGGTCGGCGTGATCGGCCCCTGGGGTTCTCGCGCGACGACATTCTCACGAACAACGCCGAGATCGCCGAGGCCTGCGGCTTAGCACGGCGTAACGCCGACGCCGTGTTCGTACCCATCATCTCGCCCTACGCAGCAGGACGTGAGCAGGCTCGCTCGGCGCTTGGCGATGGGTTCTTCGAGATTTACGTTGGCGCTGACCCGGCGACCGTGGTGGAACGCGACGTTAAAGGCCTCTATGCTAAAGCCGCCGACGGCGAGATCACCGACATGATTGGTTTCTCGCCCACGGCGTCTTTCGAAGCGCCGGCCGATCCGGACCTGGTCCTCCAGACAGCCATCGAGGGTCCCGAACAGTCGTCCGATACTCTCGTTCGATTTGTCCTCGCGAAGCTATCGCTTCAGTCGGCGAGCTCATCGCCATAGGCGAAGACAGCCGGGGTGCCGCCACTGTGGAGGAACAGCATTGTGCGGCCCGGTTCGCTGTCATGGACGCGCTGGATGAAACCGGCCATGGCCTTGCCCGTGTAGACCGGGTCGAGGATCAGGGCCTCCCGTTGGGCGGCCATGGCAATGGCGTCTTTAGTCGGTTCGTTCAGCTGGCCGTAGCCGGGGGCGAGAAAATCGTCGATCAGGTGGATGTCGCGATCATCGACCAGCGGTTCCACATTCAGCATGGCGGCGATCTCGCGGCATCGTGCCGAGATTCGCTCGAACTGCGGCTCGGCGGCCCGCCGCACGCAGACCCCCGTCACCGGCACCTCACAGCCCAGAGCCCGAAGGCCGAATAGCAGGCCGCCGTGGGTATGGCCGCTGCCCGAGGCGATGACGATTTCATCGAGCGCCAGGTCGCTGTCGGCCATCTGGCCAACAAGTTCGCGGGCGGCGTCCACATAGCCCAGCGCCCCCAGAGGCAGGTGCCCGGGCGCCAGGTGGATGATGTAGGGACGGCGGTTCAGGCCGGCAGCAATCTCGGTAATGCGGGCGTCGGCGCCGACCTCGTCCTCACCGTCGGGATAGGAATACAGCGTCGCACCGAGCAGCTTGTCGAGCAGCACGTTGCCCGATTGGTGGTACGTGGCGTCGTCCCGCGGCACGCGTTCTTCAAGCTGGATATGGCAGTCCATGCCGAGCTTGCGCGCCGCCGCCGCCGCCGCGCGTACGAAGTTGGACTGCACCGCGCCGGTGATCAGGATGGCGTCGGCGTCGGCCGCCACGGCCTCGCCCATATAGAACTCGAGCTGGCGGATTTTGTTGCCGCCCAACGCCAGGCCGGTGCAGTCGTCGCGCTTGACGTAGAGCCGTGCATGGCCGCCGAGCGCCGCCGCCAGATTGGGCATTTCTTCAATCGGTGTTGGCAGGTGGGCGAGACGCGCCCGGGGTCGCTGGTCGAGGTGATGGAAGGCGTCGGCGCCGTCGGACATCAGAGTTTCATCCGGCTGTTTTCAGGATCATAAAAGTGGTTGCTGGCGACCGTCGCTTTGTAGGTCCTCCCCTGGTCCCACACGGTAACCATCTCGCCCATGCGGTCGCGGCCGCCGTCGAGCATGGCGAGGGCAATGGAGCGCCCGAGGGTCGGGCTCATATGGCTGGAGGTGACGTGGCCGGCGGTCGGCACCGGCATGGCGGTGGCCGGCCCGGTGATGATCTGGCCGCCCTCGGGCAGCACCACATGAGGCTGTTCCGCCAGCAGCCCGACAAACTGGGCGCGACCATCGCGGACAATGTCCTCGCGCTCCAGTCCCCGCTTGCCGAGGAAATCGCCCTTCTTCTTGCTGATCAACCACTCGAGACCCAGATCGCGGGGCGTCACCGTGCCGTCGGTGTCGCGGTCGACGATGAAGTGACCTTTTTCCGTGCGCAGCACGTCCTGGGCTTCGACTCCGAAGGGGGTGATACCGTGTTTCTGGCCGCTCAGATACAGGGCCTGCCACAGGGCGTCGCCATAGCTTGCCGGGACGTTGACCTCGAAGGACAGCTCGCCGGTGAAGCTGATGGAATAGACCCGCGCCGGAATACCCGCCACCGTACCTTCGCGGATGGCCATGAAGGGAAAGGCCTCCGGGCTCAGGTCGATGTCATGGCAGACCTCGGACAACAACTGCCGAGATTTCGGTCCGGCCAAGGCAACCGTGACCCACTGGGTGGTGACCGATGTCAGGTAAACCTCAAGCGCCGGCCAGTCGGTTTGCGGCAGGTCGTCGAGCCAGTGAAACACGCCGGCCGCGCCGCCGGTGGTGGTCGACATGACGTAGTGGTTTTCGCCGAGCCGCGCGGTGACGCCGTCGTCGAACACCATGCCGTCCTCGTGGAGCATGACGCCGTAACGGCAACGGCCAATGCCGAGAGTGTCCCACCGATTGGTGTAGACCCGGTTGAGGAATTCGGCGGTGTCCGGTCCCTGGATATCGATCTTGCCCAGGGTCGATGCATCGAGCATGCCGAGGCCACCCCGCACCGCCCGGCATTCCGTATGGATGGCCTCGGCTTCGGTGGCGCCGTTGGTGGCGTAGTAGCGTGGCCGGCGCCAGATGCCGAAGTCCTCGAACACCGCGCCGTGGCCGCCGTGCCAGGGGTCCATGGGCGTGGTCCTGAGGGCGTCGTGGAGCGGCCCCGACGTGCGCGCCGCCAGGGCGCCGAAGGTCACTGGCGTGTAGGGCGGCCGGAACGTGGTGGTGCCGGTCTCATCGATCTCGCGGCCGGTCGCCCGGGCGAGCAGGGCGAGGGCGTTGATGTTGCCGGTCTTGCCCTGGTCGATGCCCATGCCGGCGGTGGTGTAGCGCTTGAAATGCTCCACCGAGCGGTAGCCTTCGCGCGCCGCCAGACGCACGTCTGCGGCGGTGACGTCGCCAAACAGATCGATGAAACTCTTGGCGCCGCGGCCTCGTTCCGGTGCTGCCCAGAACGGCTCGATGGGGTCTTCGTGGGGCGCGTCCGGGGTCGCCGGCCCGTCGTCACCGAGACAATCGGCGAGGCTGAAAGAGCCATTGGCGGCACCGATGGAGCGGCTGGCCTGAACCGCCTCACCGGGCAGGAAACAGGCGCGAGCCGGGTCATAAGCGACGGCGGCGCCTGACTGGGAGTGAAGATGAACCAGCGGACTCCAGCCACCGGAGACACAAAGCAGGTCGCAGGCAATGCGCCGTGACGGTCCGCCGGTGAGGGGCGCGATTTCGACCTCGGTCAGGGCCTTGCGGCCGGCGGTGCTGACAACCGCATGGCCGGCGATCACGTCCAGGCCGCGGCCGCGGGCGCGGTCGGTCTCATCGCCCCCGGGTTCGCTTCGAACATCGACGATAGCGGCTATTTCAATGCCGCCATCGGCCAGATCGAGAGCCGCTTCGTAGGCGCTGTCGTTGTTGGTAAAGACCACCGCCCGGCTGCCCGGCCGCACGGCGTAGCGGTTGACATAGGTTTGCGCCGCGCCGGCCAGCATGACGCCGGGCCGATCATTGCCGTCGAACACCAGGGGCCGTTCATGAGCGCCGGTGGCCAGCACGACTTCGGCGGCCCGAATTTGCCACAGGCGTTCGCGTGGGGCGTGGGCGCCATGATCGGATACCCGTTCCAGCGCCGCCAGGTAGTTATGGCCGTAGTAGCCGAATACCGTGGTGCGCGGCAGTATGGTGACATCAGGCATGGCCGCGAGTTCGGCCACCGCACCCGCCACCCAATCCAAGGCCGGCGCCCCGGCAATCTCCTGGCGGGTGCCGAGCAGGGCGCCGCCGGCTTCGCGGCCGTCATCAGCCAGGATGACCCGCTTGCCGTCGCGACCCGCCGCCAACGCGGCGCTCAGGCCGGCGGGACCGGCGCCAACCACCAGCACATCACAGTGGGCGTGGCGCTCGTCGTAGCGATCCGGGTCGGGTTTTTCGGGCGTGGTGCCAACACCCGCAATGTGGCGGATGACCCACTCGTAGGCCGGCCACAGGAAGCCGGGCGACATGAAGGTCTTGTAGTAGAAGCCGGCGGGAAACAGTTTCGAAAGGCGGTCGTTCATGGCGCCGAAATCGAAAGCCAGAGAGGGCCAGCAGTTGGGGCTGCGCGCCACCAGGCCGTCATGGAGTTCTGCCGTAGTGGCGGGGACGTTGGGCACCTCGCGGGCGTCCTCGCCGATTTGGACCCAGCTGTTGGGGTCGTCGGCGCCGGCGCTCAGGATGCCGCGCGGGCGGTGATACTTGAAGCTGCGCCCGATCAGCCGAACGCCGTTGGCCAGCAGGGCCGAGGCCAGAGTGTCGCCGGCATGGCCCTCATAGCGCCGGCCGTTGAAGGTGAAGCCGATGGTCTGGCTACGGTCGATACGGCCGCCGTCGGCCCGTCTGAACGGTTGCGCGCTCAATGGGAAAACCCTCCGGCCGAAACCCCTTCATCGACCAACTCCCCGGACTCGAACCGCGACAGGGCGAAGGGCGCGGCCAGGGGATGGGGCTCGTCGTGGGCTATGGTATGGGCGCAAACGAAGCCGGACCCCGGCGTGCCTTTGAAGCCGCCGGTGCCCCAGCCACAATCAATGAACAAGCCGCCGACCGGCAGCTTGCCGATGATCGGGCAATCATCGGGCGTGTAGTCGATGAGCCCGGCCCATTGGCGCATCATCTTGAGCCGGCTGAAGATCGGGTAGAGCTCGATAAGATTGGCGACAGTGCTCTTGATGTGGGTCAGGCTGCCGCGCTGGACATAGGAGTTGTAGCCGTCGAGCTCCCCGCCGATGACCAGTTCGCCCTTGTTCGACTGACTCACGTAGCAGAACACCGCCGCCGACGAGACCACGGTGTTGAGGATCGGCTTCATGGGCTCGGAGACGAAAGCCTGCAGGGGCCGGGTGTTGACCGGCAGGCGCAGCCCGGCCATGGCCGCCAGCACGCCGGAATGGCCAGACCCGACCAGGGCGACCTTCTTGGCCCGGATGGTGCCGCGGGTGGTCTCCACTGCTTCGACGTAGCCGCTGGTGGTTCGGATGGCGGTGACTTCGCAGTTCTGGATGATGTGGATGCCGCGCTGGTCGGCGGCCCGGGCGTAGCCCCAGGCCACCGCGTCGTGGCGGGCGATACCGGCGGTCGACTGGAAGATGCCGCCGACGATGGGATGGCGCGCGGTTGGCGAAAAGTTGGCGAAGGGCACCAGCTCGCGGATGCGATCGAGCCCGACCAATTCGGAGGCGTGGCCGCTCAGATTAATGCCGTTGTTGCGCCGCTGCATGCTGCGCAGGTCGGCGCGGGAATGGGCCAGTTTGAGCATGCCGCGCTGGCTCAGCATGATGTTGAAGTTGAGGTCGTGGGACAGCCCTTCGTAAAGCTTGAGCGACAGGCCGAACAGCGCCTGGGCCTCCTGGGTCAGGTAGTCGGCGCGAATTATGGTGGTGTTGCGCCCGGTATTGCCGCCGCCGATATAGCCTTTCTCCAGCACCGCCACGTTGGTGATGCCGTGCTCCTTGGCTAGGTAGTAGGCAGTGGCCAGACCGTGGCCGCCGCCGCCGACGATGACCACGTCGTAGGACTCTTGGGGCTCGGGACTGCGCCACGCTTCGGTCCAGTTCTCATGATAGTCGGCGGCCTGGCGGGCGAGATTGAAGATTGAATAGCGCATTGTATTGGACCTACAGCACCATGAGTTCGCGGGGAAATTCAGTAACACATTCGGTGCCGATCTCGGTCACCACGACGGTGTCGCCGACCCGGCCGCCGAACTCGCCGGGAATGGTGATGCCGCCGTCCACGGCGAAGGCCATGCCGGGCTGCAGCACGGTCTTGTCACCGTGCTTGAGTTGCGGTTTTTCCAGGGACGAGTAGCCGATAGCCCGGCCGGTGCGGTACGACATGCCGAGACCGGCGTCGAGGTAGATCGCCTCGGATGCCCGGTGGACCTCCTCGGCAGTGACGCCGGGGCGCATGGCGTCGATGCCGGCACGCTGGGCGGCGAGGGTGGTCTCGTAGAGCTTGGCATGCTCGTCACGCACGTCGCCGACGAAGTATTCCCGGTCGAAACCCAGTTTGAACTGCTTGAAGTGGGCAATCGGGCAAAAGCACAAATAAATCGGATCGAAGCGCTCGAGCTTGCGCACGGTCGGGTGCATATGGGTCATGGCCGTAAAGTGGCCGGAATTGAGCACTTGGAGATTATGGATCATGGGCGACATGAGTGACGCCGCATCCTCGGAACCGATAATTTCCGCGGCCATGCGGGTGCCGCCGGCAATGCAGGCGAGCGAGACCTCGTACTCGGGCACACCCTCGGCGATGGCGTCGCGCCCGGCCTTGCCCATGGCCACCGCCACCCGCCCGGCCTGGCGGATCATCTCGATCTCGCGTGGGCTTTTGATCATACGCATGTCGGACAGCACGTCGGTGCCGTCGGTGAAGTCGGCGCGGCCCAGGGCTTCGCGCAGGTATTCCGACACCATGGCGGGGATCTGATAGCGCTCGACGGCGATGGCGGCGCCCGCGCGGCCGTCGATGAGGTCGCCCAGGGGGTCGGTCCACTCGCCGCCTTCGCCGTCCTTGTAGGGCCGGATATCGGCGACCCAGGTCATAGCCCCAGCCATTTCCGATTCCATAAAGGCGGTGATCAGGGTGAGGTCGCCGGCCCGGGGTACGGCGAGGATCGAGGGCCGGCCGAACTCGACGCCGAGATCGCCCCAGTAGTCGGAGATGTAGTAGATCGAATCCGGGTCGGTCAGCAGCAGCAGGTCGATGCCCTCGTCCGCCATGCGGCGTTGAAGTTCGGCGGCGCGAGCTTGCGATAGGCTGTCCATGAGTCGCCTCCTAGTTCTCTCCGGGCGATTGCTCGCCCGGTCGATAAACCGCGATGACAGCGTTGGTCGCGGTATTGCGCTCGACATTGAACCAGCGGCGGCAGCCGGCCACATGATGCCAGCGTTCGCGGTAGAGCCCCTTGGTATTGCTCTGCATGAACAGATAGTCGGCCCACGCGGCGTCGCTGGTCGCTTCGGGCGCCTCGGGGCGCGCCACATGGGCCTCGCCGCCACAGAAAAACTCAGTCTCCTGGCGCGGCCCGCACCACGGACATTCAATCAGCAACATGGTGTTTTCTCTCCCACCGGAACAGCGCTCCAAGATGGCCGCTATTGGGTCATGGCGGCAATCAATTTTTGATAATGTTGTGCTCGGGCCCAAACGGAAAAGCGGTGATGTTGTCGGCGCCGGTCTCGGTGACCACCAGGATGTCGTGCTCGCGGTAGCCGCCGGCGCCGGGCTCGCCCTCGGGGATCATGATCATCGGTTCCATGGAGATCACCATGTTGGGCTCCAGCACGGTCTCGATGTCCTCGCGCAGTTCGAGCCCGGCCTCGCGGCCGTAGTAGTGACACAGCACGCCGAAGGAATGGCCGTAGCCGAAGCTGCGGTTTTCAAGCAGGCCGTGGCTGGCGTAGATCTCGTTGAGCTCGGTGGCGATGTCGCAACAGCGGGCGCCGGGGCGGATCAGTTCGAGTCCCCGGCGGTGGACCTGGCAGTTGATCTGCCACAGTTCCAGGTGGCGATCAGAGGCGCTTTCGCAAAATAACGTGCGTTCCAGGGCGGTGTAGTAGCCGGCGATCATGGGAAAGCAGTTGAGGCTGAGGATGTCGCCGCTCTCGATAGCCTTCGAGGTCACCGGGTTGTGGGCGCCGTCGGTGTTGATGCCCGACTGGAACCAGGTCCAGGTATCCATGAGTTCGCCGTGGGGGTAGCGCCGGGCGATCTCGCGCACCATGGCCTGGGTTGAATGGAGCGCCACCTCGTGCTCGCCGACGCCGGGCGCGATGGCCTCGGCACAGGCGGCGCCACCGATGTCTGCGGTGCGGGCGCCGTCCTTGATGACGGCGATCTCCTGGTCGGACTTGACCATGCGTTGGCGCATCATGGGCGCGGCGATGTCGACGAACTCGACGCCGGGCAGGGCGGCCTTGAGCCGGTCCATGTTCCGCAGTGTGAGGTGGTCGTATTCGATGCCCATGCGGCCCCGCGCGGGCGCCAGTTGCTGGACCGCGTGACTGTAGTTGTCACGCTGCCAGTCCGTGTAGGTCAGATTGTCGCCGAAGGCACGACGGCCGGGCTGGCCGCCGTCGATATTGGCGGTGATGGTGGTGGCGTCATCGCCGGTGACCACAAGGCCATAGGCGCGACCGAAGGCGCAATACAGGTAATCGCTGAAATAATTGATGTTGTGATAGGACGTGAACAGTACGGCGTCGATATCGGCGGCGACCATGTGGGTCCGCAAACCAGCGAGGCGGCGGTTCATCTCGGCCGGCGAAAACGTCGGCGTCACCCGCTCGCCGTTCTTGATCGTTTTGAGCCGTTCCATGGCTAGTCCGTGCCTCTCCCCTTGGGCGGCGACACAATTGACGCATGTCAATGCGGAGCCCCGACCCTTGTGCCCGAATGGACGGTGAAAAACCATAAATATATCGTGAGGTCATCCGATGAAAGCCGACAGGCTCAATCCCGAGGTCTTTCGCCACCCGCTTGAGTTCATTTTTGCCGAGCATGATCGCCAGCGTATCGCCTGCGCCGCCCTTGAACGGCTCGCCGACGACCCTGGCGCCGACGACGCCAATGAATCCGCCGCCTACATTCTCGATCATCTCGAGGTTGACCTGCCGCTGCACATCGCCGACGAGGAAAGGGACCTGTTTCCGATGCTCAAGGAGCGCTGTCTGCCTGACGACCGGATCGAGGAAATGCTGGCGCTGCGCCATATGGAGCATGAGGATGACGACGCCAATTGCGGCGCCCTGCTGGCGCCGTTGCGGGGCATCGCCGGCGGCTCGCGGCCAAACGATGAGACTGCCTTCAGCGCCCGAGCCCGCGCTTTCGCGCGCTTCCAACGACGTCACCTGGGGTGGGAAAACGGCACGGTCCTGCCTTTGGCCGAGCGCCGCCTCAGCGACGATGACAACGCCGCGTTAGGCGCCAGTATGGCGGCGCGGCGGGGGTTGACCCTGCCAGACTGATCGTTTTCCGTGGGTACGACTAAGGCCTGTGACAATCCCTTGGAAATTTTTCCGCCATCACTCTAGGATCGATCAGCACCGCCCTCGCGGCGTTTGTTCGTTGTTGGGAGTCGGGGATGAAGTTTTCGCTTTCCGTCCAGATGGAACGGCTCGATCCGGGCCAGGACATGGCCGAGGTAGCGGCTAACGCCCTCGAGCTGGTGCGCATGGCCGATCAGGGCGGCTTCGAGACCGCCTGGACGCCGGAACATCACACCATCGAAATGACGGCCGCGCCTAATCCGTTCACCATCCTGACCCACTGGGGCGCCCATACCACACGCATCCGCCTGGGCACGGCGGTGGTGACGGCACCCTACTGGCATCCCATCAGGTTGGCCGGCGAGGCGGCGCTGTGCGACCTGCTGATCGGCGGACGCCTTGAATTTGGTATTGCCCGGGGCGCCTACCAGTACGAATTCGACCGGCTCATGGATGGCATGCCCCAGCAGGAGGGCGTTGCCTACATGAAGGAGATCGTCCCGGCGGTGAAGGCCTTGTGGCAGGGCGATTATGCTCACGACGGCCACTATTGGCAGTTCCCCACGGCGACATCCGTGCCCAAGCCACTGCAGACGCCGCACCCGCCGATCTGGGCCGCCGTCCGTGATCCCGGCTCGTTCGACTGGGCGTTTAAGGTGGGCGCCCATATCATGACCACGCCGCTGGGGCGGCCCAACGAGGAAATCCGGATTCTCGCCGACAAGTTCGAGGAGGCGGTGGCCAACAATCCCCAGGTGCCGCGGCCGCGCTTTATGATGATGCGCCGCGCCTGTGTCTATCCAAGCTATGAGGACAGCGCCGTGCCGCTCGCTGCTGCAGTTGAATCAGGTCGCCGTTTTGCTAATCTTTTCAATAATCTGGGCGGCGTTATTAATGGTTTTCCCGAACCTGTGGATTACGAAGAAGTCGCCGGTCAGCCCGACAACCAGCCCGACGTGATGCTCGACCGAATGGTCTTCGGCACGCCGGAACAGGTCGTCGAAAAACTGCGGCTATACGAGGCCGCCGGGGTCGATCAGTTCTGCTACAACGCCATGCCGGCCATCCCGTTCGACTTTGCCCGGCGCTCCCTGGAGATGTTCATCACTGACGTCATGCCTCACTTCGAGGATGGGGCGTGAGCCAGACATTTAGCAACTATGGCTTCGAGACCCGCTATGACGTGAGCGGCGAGGGTCCGGCCGTCATCCTGATCCATGGGGTCGGCTCAAGCCGCCAGTCGTGGGATGGCGTGGTCGAGCGCCTCGAAGGTTATCAAACCCTGCGTTACGACCTGCGCGGCCACGGCGGGTCGGGCAAGCCGGCGGGGCCCTACACCCTCGACGATTTCGTCGCCGACCTGGCGGCATTGCTCGATCACGTAGGAATCGCCAAAGGCCATGTGGTGGGGTTTTCCTTAGGGGGGTTGATTGCTCAGGGTTTTGCCCTGGCCCATGGCGATCGGGTCGACAAGCTGGTCCTGATCAGCACCGTGTCCGGGCGCACCGACGAAGAGCGCGAGCGGGTCAAGACGCGCCTTGAAATGGTCCAGGGCGGCATCCCCGGCGCCCACTTCCGCAAATCCATGGACCGCTGGTTCACGCCGGCGTTTCAGGCCGCCAATCCCGACCTCATCGACCGTCTCGAAGCCGCCAACCAGGGCAATGATCCCAAGGCCAACGCCGCCGCCTATCGGGTGTTGGCGATAAGCGATCTGGCCGAGCGCCTGCCGGAGATCACCGCCGAGACATTGGTCATGACCGGTGAGGATGACCTTGGCTCGAACCCGCGCATGGCCCGGCTGATGCATGACCGCATCGCCAATTCGCAACTGAATATCCTGGCCGGCCTGCGCCATTCGATTCTCAACGAAGCGCCCGATACTGTTGCGGCGGCGCTACGCGAATTTCTGTAGACTGCGCCTAACCTGATTTCTGGGAGATACCGATGCCCGACGCGATGTTCAATTCCGCCCTGGAAAGCCTGCCGCTGCTTAATCGCGGCAAAGTCCGCGATATCTATGGCGCCGGCGACGATCACCTGTTGATCGTCACGTCCGACCGCTTGTCGGCGTTCGACGTGGTGTTGCCGACGCCGATCCCCGGCAAGGGCAATGTGCTGACGGCGCTGTCCAACTTCTGGTTCGAACGCACCGGCCACATGGTCGCCAATCATCTATCCGGCCGGACCTTGGAAGACGTGGTGCCCGACCCGGCCGAGCGCGCTCCCCTGGAAGGCCGCTCCATGGTGGTCCGCCGGCTTGAGCCGCTGCCCATCGAGGCGATTGTTCGCGGCTACATCGTTGGTTCGGGCTGGAGGGACTATCAGAGCACTGGCGAGGTTTGCGGCATTCCCCTGCCCGAGGGCTTGCGGCAGGCAGACAAACT
>JAYGEF010000007.1:0-6000 GCA_046582535.1 Alphaproteobacteria bacterium | reverse complement strand
GTCAATGTCGGTGATAACGGTGAAGCGGCGATCTTCCTCGGCCTGTCGGGCACCGGCAAGACGACGCTTTCGGCTGACCCAAAGCGGGTTTTGGTGGGCGACGACGAGCATGGCTGGGGCGACGACGGATTGTTCAACTTCGAGGGCGGCTGCTACGCCAAGGTGATCCACTTGAGCCGCGACGCGGAGCCTGAAATTTTTGACACCACCCGGCGTTTCGGCACCGTGCTTGAGAATGTGGTGATCGATAGCTCGACCCGGCGGCTCGACCTCGACGACGGCCGGTTCACCGAGAATACCCGGGCGTCCTATCCCATGCATTTCATTCCCAATGCCTCGGAGTCAGGGACAGCCGGCCACCCCACCAATGTCATCATGCTGACCGCCGATGCCTTCGGGGTGTTGCCGCCAATCTCCAAGCTGACGCCGGAACAGGCCATGTATCACTTCCTCTCGGGCTACACCGCCAAGGTGGCGGGCACCGAGAAAGGCCTCGGCAACGAACCCCAGGCGACCTTTTCGACCTGCTTCGGTGCGCCGTTCATGCCGCGCCATCCGTCGGTCTATGCGGAGATGCTGGGCAAACGCATCGCCAGCCACAACACCGATTGCTGGCTCGTCAACACCGGTTGGAGCGGCGGCTCCTACGGTGTCGGCAGCCGCATGAAGATCCAGTACACCCGGGCCCTGCTCGACTCGGCTCTCAATGGCTCGCTGTCGGCGGCGCCGGTCAATGTCGATGCCAGCTTCGGCCTGCACGTGCCGAGCGATTGCGCCGGGGTGCCCAGCGAGGTTCTAACGCCACGGGAGACCTGGGCCGACAAGGACGCCTACGACCAGACCGCCCGTGATCTGGTCGGCCGCTTTCATGCCAACTTCGAGCAGTTCGAATCCTACGTCACCGACGAGGTCAAGGCATCGGCGCCCAGAGCGGCCTGATTCTAGTAACAATCTGAAGTCCGGGTCTCTTGCCAGGGGCGCGAAGAACTATTGTGGTCGTGGTGCGCGATTCACGCTTGGTTAAGACCTCCTTGCTTTACTGGTCGATGAGCGGCGGCGATGGGACGACGGTGTACCCGGAGTCCGGCTGCCTGAAACCAGACGAAGCCAGTGGGTTACATTATGAAATCATGTTTGATCGTCGATAATTCCAAAGTTGTTCGAATCATGGCGCGACGAATCGTCGAGGACTTGAACTTTGCCGTCGACGAAGCCGAGGATGGCCAGGTCGCTCTTGACCATTGCCTGCGCAAAATGCCCGATGTAATTCTGCTTGATTGGAATATGCCGGTCATGAGCGGGATTGATTTTCTGCGTGCCCTGCGCCGGGCCAGCGGCGGTGACCAACCGGTCGTCGTGCTGTGCACGACAGAGAATGACATTCAGCAGATCCACGAGGCCATAAGCGCCGGCGCCAACGAGTACATCATGAAGCCCTTCGATAGCGATATTGTGCAATCGAAGTTCGAGCAAGTTGGCGTGGTCTGACACTGCCAGGGAAGCAGTGCCGGAAAAGGGAAACGAAATTGTGGTTGAGCAAGCCGCGCGACGACATCATCTGATCGAGGAAGCCAAGGTCGAACTCGACCTGGCTTACGAAGAGGTCAAGCGCGCCGAGAATCGCATCATGGAACTCGAGTACGAGTATAACCAGCGGAGCAACGCCATCACCGAGGCCAACGGTTCGGAGTACCAGGCCAACCTACGCGAGGCCATGGCGGAGAAGGAGGCGATCCAGGCGTCCATCGACATCGAAATGCTCTACGAACTCCAGGGCATGGCCGTGGAGAAGTTCGGCCTCATGAGTTCGGCCTTTGCCATCGTGGCATCGGTGGACGAGGCAGCCATGAGCGGCGATTTGTTGCGCGGACTTATGTTCAAGAGTGATGAGCAGCGCGCGCACAAGGTCGATATCGATAAATCGGTGCGGGCGTTCTCGACAGGCCTCAAGGCCTATTCCCGCGAGAGCAGCAGCCACGAAAACGATATGATGGTGCGCAATTCCTGGGCCGAGATCGAAAGCCTGTTACGCCGCTTCGGGCGAAATATCTGAAGCTGCTCTAGCTCTGGGCGTCGGCGTGGTAGGTCTTGGCTATAATGCGCCAGCGGCCGTCAATCTTCATCAATGACAGAAAATCGACGAAGTCGGTGCCTGGAATGCTGAGTTCGACCTTGGCCGAGGCCGAGGTGTCGCCGGCGAAATCCACCGCGATAATTTTGTCGGTCCGTGGCGGGCGCTCCGCGCCGCTGCGGTCGCGGCCGGTAACGCGGGCCACGAAATCATCGAGGGGATAGTCGATAAGCGCGCCGTCGGTCGCCGCATAGATGTGAGCATTGGTGTGAAAGGCGCTGCGCAGCTTGTCTTCGCTGCCATCGTAGATGCCGTCGAAATAGTCGCTCAGCGTTGCCCTGATGGCGTCCAGTCCTTGATCCATTTAAGCCTCCGGTTGCCTGCCATCGGCTGCGCCGAGGCTGATATCAGCTTAGGCGCTAATGCCGATGGCGGCAAACCGGACGAGAGTGGCTTCAGACCGTCCAGAAGGGCTTGGCGATTTCGCGGCTGGCGGCGCTCTTCGAGACGCCGATGTCGTTCAGCATGCGCCCGTCGAGGCCGGCCAGGTGGAGGCGCTGGCGGTCGCGGTCGGCCCACAGGGAGAACAGCGAGACCAGGTTGGCGACGCCGGCGCCGAAGCCGTCGAGAATATCGGTGCCGTGGTGCGGGGCATGAGCGGTCTGGATGTGGCTGGTCATGGTGTTATCTCCTGTTGCCTGGATGGCCGCCGGGTGGCGTCCGTGTGTGTGTTTCTTGATTGTTGATATAGGCGCCGGCGGGCCCGGCAACAAACGATCAATTCTCGTGTTTCGCATTAGAAAAATTTATCCGAACTCCGGTATGGTGCGGTAATTGCTGTGCTAATATGGTTAAAGTTGATTAGGAATTCTTATTCGATTAGCAGGCCCCGACCGCATGTCCCGACGCCTACCGCCGCTGAACGCCATGCGTGCCTTCGAGGCCGCCGCCCGGCACTTGAGCTTTACCAAGGCGGCGGAGGAGCTCAACGTCACCCAGGCGGCCATCAGCCATCAGGTCAAGGCGCTGGAGGAGTGGCTCGGGGTGCCGTTGTTTCGCCGTCTCAACCGGGCGCTGCTGTTGACCGACGCGGGCCAGAACTATGGGCCGCCCCTGGGCCAGTCCTTCGATCTGCTGGCCGATGCTACCGAGCAGATTCGCGACGACGATAACCGGGGCACCCTGACCGTCACCACCTTGCCGTCGATTGCGTCGAAGTGGCTGGTGCCGCGCCTCGGCCGATTCCGCCAGGCCTATCCGGACATCGATCTGCGCATTGACGCCACCCAACATCTCACCGACTTCGCCCGCGAGAACGTCGATGTCGCCGTGCGCTACGGTCGCGGCAAATGGGATGGGACCCGCGCCGACCGGCTGATGACCGAGGACTTCTTCCCGGTCTGCAGTCCCGAGCTGATCGACGGCGATCCGCCGCTCCACAAACTCGACGACCTGCGCCGTCACACGCTGCTGCACGACGACAATCGCACCGACTGGACCGTGTGGTTCCTCGCTGTCGGCATTGAGGGCGGCGACCCGACTCGTGGCCCCGAATTCTCGGATTCGAGTCTCGTGTTACAGGCGGCCGTCGAGGGCCAAGGGGTGGCTTTGGGACGCAGTGCCCTGGCTGCCGCCGATCTCGCCGCCGGGCGCCTGGCCCAGCCTTTCGACATTAGCCTGCCGGCGACCTTCGCCTACTACCTGGTATGTCCCGAGGCCACCGCGGAACGACCAAAGATCGTCGCCTTCCGCGACTGGCTCCTGGCCGAGATGAAGCAGGCTTAGTACGTCCACCTTACAGTGGACGTACTAAACCGCCGCCACCTCGGCGGCGGCGCGGCTCGCGGGCAGGAACAAGGCGGCGCTGGCGGCGGTCAGGGCGAAGACCGCGGTGACCAGGAAGAGCAAGGTGAAGTCGCCGGTATTGTCGTGGATATAGGCGACCATGGGCACGCCCAGGGACGTCACGCCCAGCACCACGACAAACTTGGCGCCGAAGATGGTCGAACGCCACTGCGGTGGTGCGAAGCGGGCGACGATCATATCGCTGACCGGCAGGGCGCCGACGTTGAGGCAGGCAAAGATCAACACCACCGCCAGCAACGGCTCGTCGAACAGGCCGGAGGCCACGAACAGCAGCGGCGCCTGCAGGCCGTAGACGATCACGTAGATCGGCCTGAGGGGAAAGCGGTCCATGAGATGGCCGACCCCGAGCTGGGCGAAGCTGGCGATGAAATAGACCATGGCCACCATGCCGCCGACCCCCAGGGTGCCGGTCACCAACCCGCCGAGGCGCTCATCGAAGATCTTCGGCATGCCCACGGTGGTCGATTGGAACACCAGACCGCCGAACAGGGCGGTCACGGCGACCACCGAGAAGGCCTGGATCAGGTGCCGCCGGCTCGCCGGGGCATGGATCACCCGATCCGTATCGTGCGCCGCCACGGCGCCGGCCCGGGCGTAATAGAGGAAGGCAACGCCGGTCAGGGCGCAGACCACGCCTGGTACGATGAAGGCAGCGCGCCAGCCCGAGACCTCGATGAGGGCGCCGGCGGACACCGCCGCCACCGCCAGGCCCCAGTTTCCGAACACCCCGTTGACCGCCAGGGCCATGCCCTGTTTCACCGAATGGCGGATCACCCAGGCGATGCCCACGGGATGATAGATCGAGGCAAAGACACCGATCAGGGTCAGGCCGACCGCGAGTTGGAACGGCGTTTGTGCCAGGCCGGTGAGGATCGCCGCGATCCCGGTGCCGATAAAAAACACCACCATCATGGCGAAGGCGCTCCAACGGTCGGCCAGGCGGCCGGCGGGTAGGGCGAACAAGCCGAAAGCGATGAACCCGGGCGTCGCCAGGGTCAGCAAATCGCCATAAGGCATGTCGAACTCACCGGGCAACACCAGCACGATGGTCGGGTAGAGCAGCATGAACAAATGCGAATAGAGATGCCCGGCGCAGCAAAACCCGATGGACAGGCGAGTGGCGGAGGTCGTGGAGTCAGTCACGCTCACCCCAAATCCGGTCGCTTGTCTGCCCAGGGCCGGGCCTGTTCGATCTGGGCGGCGAGGCGCAACAGGGTGGCTTCGTCGCCGAGGCGGGCGATGAACTGGGTGCCGATGGGCAGGTTGTCGCCGTTCCAATGGAGCGGCATGGACATGGCCGGGCAACCGGTGGCGTTGGACAGGCCGGGGAAGCCGGAAAAGGCGAAAACCGTGGCGAAATAGGCCTCCATGTCGTCGGGGACCGGGTTGAGCTCGCCGATCTTGAGGGGCGGCTGAGCCAGTTGCGGCGTGATCAGCACGTCGTAGTCCTCGAAGAAGCGGCCGATCTGGCGGGTCACCCGGCGCATGGTGGTGATCGCCGCGGCCACGGCGGCGCCTTTAATGCCATCGGCCATGGTGGCAAAGGCCCAGGTCGACGGCTCAAGCAGGGTGCCGGGTTCGACGCCGAACAGGGCGGCGGATTCTTCCACGTCGGCGCGGCAATAGGCGGCGATGATGTCAGACCGGGCCGGGTCGATCAGCTCGCGGTCATAGTCGGGCTCGGCCTCCGCCACATGATGGCCGAGATCGGCGCACAGTTTGGCGGCGTCCGCCATGGCGGCGATACAGTCCGGGTGCACCGGATGGTCGCTCGGGGTGCGCCCCGAGAAGGCGATGCGGAGTTTCCCCGGATCGGCCCCAACCTCATCGAGGAAGGGCCGCGCATGGACCGGGGCGGCATAGGGATCGCCGGGTTCGGGGCCGCTGATGGCGTCGAGAATGGCGGCGCTGTCACGGACGCTGCGGGTAACCGCGTGGCCGATGGTCATGCCGGCCCAGCCGTCGGATTCGGTGGGCCCGGACGGGGTCCGCCCGCGGCTCGGTTTGAGACCGAACAACCCGCAGCACGACGCCGGCACCCGGATCGAGCCGCCGCCGTCGCT
>JAYGEF010000256.1:0-5907 GCA_046582535.1 Alphaproteobacteria bacterium | reverse complement strand
TGAGTGCCGCCACATTGGTCTGCGCGTCGTCGAACGTCACCGTCGCCGCCTGATCGTCATAGGACGCCGTGGCCTTGGCCACGCCGGGAACCCGCTCAAGGCTGCGCTGTACGATGTACGGACAAGACGCACACCACATTTCAATGCTCAACCGTACTGTCTGTTCGGCGCCAAGCGCCGGGCTCACCCCGGTGGCCAGAACCAGGAACAGCGCGGCGATGGCGAAACCGCGTTTCATGTGCGTAGTCTCCTCAATTCAGGCCCAACATCCACGGCGCCACGTAGGGAAATACCGCCGCCGCGGCGACCATCGCCGTCGCCGTCCACAGCGCCGGCTTGGTCACGCGGCCAACCATCGGGCGGGCGCAGGTGGCGCCATCCGCGGCCATCCGGGGCCTGCGGTAAACCATGACAAACCCGGCGCCGAGGAAGGCCAGGGTCAGGGCGATGATGTAGAGTTGATAAGGCGCCAACGCCGCCAGATTGCCGATCCACGCGCCGCTTACCCCGACGCTGAACAGCACCAGGGGAAGGATGCAGCACGATGACGCGGCAAGGGCGCCGAGAATGCCGCCCATGGCGGCAAGGCGCGCTGTCCCTGTCGCCCTTGATGGATCGGCGGGATGATCGATGCCGCCATCAGCGCGGGTGCCGTCGTCCTGGTGGATCGTCGTCAACGGGGCTTCCTTCAATCCAGTTGTTGAGCTACCGTACAACCTGTAGCGACTACAGATTCAAGGAGAAAATTTCGTCATGGCCAAAGACGTTCCCCCGGCCCTGGCCCTGCCCATCGGCGAAGCGGCGAAGCGCTCGGGCGTCAACATCGAGACCATCCGGTTTTACGAACGGGGCGGCCTGCTCGCGGCGCCGCCGCGTACCGCCGGCGGCCATCGGGTCTACGACGGGCCACGGGTAAAGCGCCTCGCCTTCGTGCGCCGGAGCCGTGAGCTGGGCTTTACCCTTGACGAAATTCGCGGCCTGCTGGCCCTGGCCGACGAAAGCGAAACCTCCTGCGCCGAGGTCGAGACCCTGGCGCGGGTCCATCTCGACGAAATTCGCAGCCGCATGGCCGATCTCGCCCGCATGGAGACGGTGCTGGCCGCCATGATCGGCCGTTGCGCCAGCGGCACGGTCCCCGACTGCCCGATCCTCGAAGCCCTGTTCGACGGTGTGCCACCTACCCCCAGTCGAGGATGACCTTGCCGGATTGGCCCGAGCGCATAATGTCGAAACCGCGCTGGAACTCATCGATGGGGAGGTGATGGGTGAGGATGGGCGTGATGTCGAGGCCGCTCTGCAACATGGTCGACATCTTGTACCAGGTCTCGAACATCTCGCGGCCGTAGATGCCCTTGAGGGTCAGGCCCTTGAACACCACCTGGGTCCAGTCGATGGCCGCTTCCCCCGGTGGAATGCCGAGGATGGCGACCCGGCCGCCGTGATTCATGGTTCGCAGCATGTCCTGAAACGCTTACGGATTGCCCGACATTTCGAGGCCGACGTCGAAGCCTTCGATCATGCCCAGGTCGGCCATGGCCTCGCCGATGGTCTCGTTGGCCACATTGATTACCCGGGTCGCGCCCATTTTCGCCGCCAAGCCGAGACGGTAGTCGTTGACGTCGGTGACCACCACGAAGCGTGCGCCCACATGGCGACAGATGGCGGCGGCCATGATGCCGATAGGGCCGGCCCCGGTGATCAGCACGTCCTCGCCGACCAGGTAGAAGGACAGCGCCGTATGGGTGGCGTTGCCCAGGGGATCGAGAATAGCGGCGATGTGGTCGCCAATGTCGTCGGGCAAGGGAAAAGCGTTGACCGCCGGGATCGCCAGATACTCGGCGAAGCAGCCCGGCCGGTTGACCCCGACACCCTGGGCGTTGCGGTACAAATGGCGAAGCCCGGCCCGGCAGTTGCGGCAATGGCCGCAGGTCACATGGCCTTCGCCGGAGACCCGCTGGCCGATCTCGAATCCGGCGACCTCCATGCCGATCGCGGCCACCGTGCCGACGAACTCGTGACCCACGGTCATGGGCACCGGAATGGCCCGTTGCGACCAGTCGTCCCAGTTGTAAATATGAACGTCGGTGCCGCGGATCGCCGTCTTATGGATCTTGACCAGCACGTCGTTATGACCGACCGCGGGCTTTGGCACCTGCTCCATCCAGATGCCGGGCTCGGGCTTGGCCTTGACCAGAGCTTTCATGGCGTTTGCTCCACGGGCGGCGGAGCGGGAAATCCCGCACCGCCGCCGTTGCCATGACCGTGAACCTTATTGAGCTCGCACGCAACGCCGTTCCCGACGCCGCCTGCTGGAGATAGGCCAACACGGTGTCGGCATCGGAGACCTCGAACGGGTCTTGCGGATGGTTGTCCGCCTGGCCCGGCTCGATGAACATCTTCTCGATCTCGCCGTCGGCCACCACCATGGCGTAGCGCCAGCTACGGGCGCCGAAGCCGAGGTTCTGCTTGTCGACCAGCATGACCATGGCGCGGGTGAAGTCGCCATTGCCGTCGGGCAGCAGAAACACCTTGTCGGCGTTCTGGGCCTTGCCCCACTGATACATGACGAAGGCGTCGTTGACCGAAAGGCAGGCCACCGCATCAACGCCCAGAGCCTGGAAGTCGCCGTAAAGCGCCTCAAAGCGCGGCAGGTGGCTCGTCGAGCAGGTCGGCGTGAAGGCGCCGGGCAAGGCGAACAGCACCACCCGCTTGCCTTTGAACACATCGTCGCTGGTCAGGTCCTGCCACTCGAAAGGATTGTCGCCGGGGATGGCGTCGTTGCGAACCCGAGTCTTGAAGGTGGTGTGGGGAACCGTGGTCATGATCGAACGCCTACTTGCTGAACGTGGCTATAGGGCACTGATGACAAGCAAGGTAGGACGCGCCTATTAATCTGTGAAACGAGTTATTTTTGTGTTACTCATCGATATTTACGATGAATAACACAATCAAAACCCTTCCCACCCTGCGCCAGCTTCGCCATCTGGTTGCCCTGGCCGGCCACGGTCATTTCGGCCACGCTGCCGAGGCCTGTTTTGTCACCCAGTCGACCCTCAGCGCCAGTATCAAAGAGCTGGAGACCGTGCTCGGCGCGACCCTGTTCGAGCGCAGCAAGCGTTCGGTGATGATCACGCCGCTGGGCGCCACTTTGGTCAAGCACGCCCGTGCCGTGCTGCGCCAGGCCGAGGACCTGGTCGACGCGGTCGGCGCCGCCGGCGAACCCTTGAGTGGGCCCCTGCGCCTCGGCGTCATCCCGACCATCAGCCCCTTCCTGCTGGGCCGGGTTCTGCCGGTTCTGCGCATCGCCCACCCTGATCTCGAGCTCTACTTGCGCGAGGACCAGACGGCGCCCCTGCTTGAGCGCCTCGCCGCCGGCGATCTCGACACACGCCTGATGGCTTTTCCCTATGACGACAGCCGGGTGGAGACCGTGATCTTCGCCGACGATCCGTTCCGGTTGGCCATGCCGGCCGGCCACCCCGCCGCCGAACACGAGCACGTCGCCCCTGGCGAACTGACCGGCGAGACGCTGCTGCTGCTCGAAGAGGGCCACTGCCTGCGCGACCACGTGTTGGCTGCTGGCGAGATCAATGCGGTCAATCGGGTCGGCGCATTCCAGGCCACCAGCCTGCAGACCCTGGTGCAAATGGTCGCCAACGGTCTCGGCCTCACCCTATTGCCGAAAATGGCCGTGGACGCCGGCATTACCAGGGCAACCTCGGTGGTGACCCGGCCTCTGGCGGGCCGCGCCGTGGGCCGACAAATCGGTCTGGCCTGGCGCCGGACTTCAAGCCGGGTCGCCGACTTCACCCTGCTCGCCAACTTCTTCCGCAACGAACTCGCCACCCCCCTGCGGCCACCGCCATCGACCTAAGCTTAATTAAGGGGACAGTATATTTAATTATTTAAATATACTGTCCCCTTAATTAAGACACCCGATCAATTTTACCGAGAGCGCGACCATGACCAGCGATCCACGCAACATAACCGAGACCGACCTGGACTGGGTGCTCGCGCTCAATCGCCGGCACGAGATTGAGTTGTCGCCCCTGACCCACACCGGGCTGAGCGCGCTGGTCGCCAGCGCCGTCTACTGCCGGGTGATGGACGACCAAGCCGCCTATCTCATCGCCTTCGATCAGGACGCCGACTACCATAGCCCGAATTTCCTGTGGTTCAGGGACCGGCTAAGCCGTTTCATCTATGTGGACCGCATCGCCGTCTCCGAGCAACATCGCGGCCGCGGCCTGGCACGGCTCCTCTACGAGGAAATCTTTACCTATGGCGCCGAGAGCGGCCACGAGGTGATCGTCTGCGAAGTCAATTCGGACCCGCCAAACCCGGCCTCCGATGCCTTTCACCGGGCCATGGCCTTTACTGAGATGGGCGACGCCCAGCTAGACGACCGCGGTAAGACCGTGCGCTACCTGCGCCGCGCCCTGGATTAAGGCCTTGGCGAAAGTTGGAGTCGACGAAGGGTCCGACCGTTCATTGGTTGGCCGCCCAACGAAGGGAATAGTTATGATTCGTATGCTGACAATCGTTGTTGCCGCGCTTCTGTTCGGCGCGACCACCGCCGAGAGCCTGTCCCTATCGGAGATATCCGAAAACACCCATGTCCATGGTATCGCCGTCGATCTGCGAGATCCGGCGCGAATTCACCTGGCGACCCATCACGGTTTTTTCGCGGTCGGTCCCGACGGCTCGGCGACACGGCTATCGGAAACCGGCGATGACTTCATGGGCTTTACGCCCCATCCCAGTGATCCGTCGTTGCTTTACGCCAGCGGCCATCCCGTGGGCGGCGGCGCCATGGGAATTATCGCCTCGGCGGACGGGGGTAAGACATGGCGCCAGATCGCCACGGGCGTCAACGGGCCTGTCGACTTTCACCAGATGGATGTGAGCCGGGCCGACCCAAAGGTGATCTATGGCGTCCACGGCGGCCTTCAGGTCAGCCGGGACGGCGGGCAGACGTGGCAGCGCGCGGCGGGGCGGCTGCCCGATGGGCTGATCGATCTCGCAGCGTCGGCCAGGGATGCCAACACTCTCTATGCGGCGACCAAGGGCGGCCTACTGATCAGCCGCGACGGCGGCGGCTCGTGGCAACCGGCCTCTATGTTCAAACGACCAGTGACCATGGTCCAGGCGGCGGCCGCCGGCACCGTATACGCCTTCGTCTACGGCAGCGGCCTGATCATGACGACCGAGCCGGGCCTCGACTGGAAACTCATCAGCGAGGGTTTCGGCGACAGCTATATCCTGCATTTGGCGGCCGATCCGGCGGATCCGGCGAAACTCTATGCGGTCACCGACCAGGGCAAAGTTCTGGCGAGCAGCGACAGCGGCCGAACCTGGAGCGCCTTCGACAGTCCTTGACCCACATCCCTGTGTAGCGTCGCCCTGCCCGGTTCGCTAAGCTGCCCGCCATAGCGAGTTAGTTCCACTACGGGGGAGAACGACCATGGCCGACAACGATCTTCACTACATCAGCGCCACCGAGGCCATTTCGCGCTTTAAGGCGCGCAGCCTGTCGCCGGTCGAGTTGATGACTGCGGTGATTGCTCGGGCCGAGGCGGTCAATCCCAAGATCAACGCCTTCACCTACCAGTTCTTCGACCGCGCCATGGATCAGGCCAGGAAAGCCGAGCTGCGCTACGGCAAGACCGACGGCCGCACCCGCGCCCTCGAAGGCATACCAATTGTCATCAAGGACGAGACCGCCCTCAAGGGCGAGCGCACCACCTTCGGCTCGCTGATCATGAAGGACAATGTGGACGACCATGACGCCCGCATCGTCGAGCGCATCAAACGCGCCGGGGCCATAATTCACGGACGCTCGACGGCGCCGGAGTTTTCCTGCGCCGGGGTCACCCATAACAAGCTGTGGGGCGTGACGCGCAACCC
>JAYGEF010000467.1:0-9711 GCA_046582535.1 Alphaproteobacteria bacterium | reverse complement strand
AGCGACGGGCCTCGCCGGTTGTTCCATCGAGGATCACACGGGCCGCCTGGATGATCCTATCTACGGCTTTGACCACGCGGTTGAACGCATCGCCGCAGCGATGGAAGCCGCCCGCGCCCTGCCGCATGATTTTTTGTCCTCACCGCCCGCGCCGAGAACCTGCTCCATGGCAGAATGGACCTGGACGACACTATCCGCCGACCCCAGGCGTTCGAGGCCGCCGGCGCCGATGTGCTCTACGCCCCCGGTCTCCACGATCTCGATAGCATCCGCATGGTTTGCGCGGCGGTGAGCCTGCCAGTCAACGTGGTCATGGGCATGCCGGGCGCTACCATCAGTGTCGCCGACCTGGCGGACGCCGGCGTCAAACGCATCAGTGTGGGATCAGCCTTCACCCGCCTGGCCCTGGGCGCCGTGGTCCGCGGCACCCGCGAGATCGCCGAGCAGGGCACGTTCACATTTTCCGACCATGCCAGCGATTTCGATTCGCTGAACGACATCTTCAAGGGTTTCGCTACGACTGCCCCCGATTGACCTGGGTCTTGCCGAACAGCACTTCCTTCTGCTTGTCGTCGAAGCCGCCTTCGCGGCGGTCTTGCGCCAGCACCTGGCGCGCGCGTTCCACCGCCGGGCGGACGTTGATGGCGTCGAACCAGCGTTTCAGGTTGGGGTAGTCGGCCAAGTCCTGGCCCTGGCGCTCATAGGATCGCAACCAGGGGAACACCGCCATGTCGGCGATGGAGTAGTCGTCGGCGAGATGCTCGGACTGGGCCAGGCGGATCTCACACACCCGGTAGAGCCGGGTCGCCTCGTTGGTGTAGCGGTCAACCGCATAGGGGATTTGCTCGGGGGCATAGGCCCGAAAGTGATGGGCCTGGCCGAGCATGGGGCCGATGTGGCCCATCTGGAACATCAGCCATTGGATGACGCGGTAGCGGGCTTTGATTTCCGTGGGCATGAACTTGCCGGTCTTCTCGGCCAGGTACATGAGCATGGCGCCGGATTCAAACATCGGGTACGGCGCGCCGCCGGGCCCGTCGTGATCGACCATGGCCGGCATCTTGTTGTTGGGGCTGATCTTGAGGAAATCCGGATCGAACTGATCGCCAGCCCCGATGTCGATGGGGATGACGTTGTACTCAAGGCCGCACTCCTCGAGCATGATGTGAAGCTTATGCCCGTTGGGCGTCGGCCACGTATAGAGATCGATCATTCGACTCGTCCTTTCCCTGTCTTCAGCGCCGCTTGTACTGTTCTCCGCCAAAAGCCGCGTCCCAGCTGTCCTTGTCGAAACCATCGACGATGTCTTCGAGCTTGGCCATGTCGCCGGCCACGGCGGGACGTTCGGAAATCATGGCGAACCAGCGTTTGACGTTGAGGAAGTCATTAATGTCCTGGTTTTGGCGCTTATGCAGCCGGCACCACGGGAAGATAGCCATGTCGGCGATGGTGTACTGGTCGGCCGAGACGTAGTCATGGGCCGAGAGCTGCTTGTCGAGCACGCCGTAAAGCCGTCCGGCCTCGTTGGTATAGCGTGCCTGGGCGTAGGGCAGCACCACCGAGCCATTGGGATTCATCGGAGCGTAGGCGTTGAAGTGGTGAGCCTGGCCGAGCATGGGCCCGAAACCGCCCATCTGCCAGAACAGCCACTGCAGGGTGTCGAGGCGCTCAAGCGGATCGGTGGGCAAAAACTTGCCGGTCTTTTCCGCCAGGTAAAGTAGGATGGCACCGGACTCGAACACCGACACCGGCGCGCCGCCGGGCCCGTCATGGTCACGGATGGCGGGTATCTTGTTGTTGGGACTGATGGCCAGGAACTCGGGCGTGAACTGGTCGCCCTTGTCGATTTCGATCCAATGGTCGGTATGCGCGAGTCCGGTCTCCTCGAGCATGATGTGGATCTTCTGGCCGTTGGGTGTGGCGCATGTGTAGAGGTCGATCATGGCAGTGTTCCCGCGCTGTTGGACCCCATGGTTAACACGATTAGCCGCCCACGGCATAGCGTGGTGGATACAACTTTCAATGCGTTGACCATGCGGCCGAAGAGGCGCAAACTTTTTCCTACGTGGTCACTCAACGGATCACGCCATAGCCGCCGTAATGCCTTTACGGCGACCCCCTGTAAGCATCCTGGCGCGGCCATTTGGAACAGCGTCGGCATAAGACAGGGACAAAAAGCGAAGAGCGGGAGCCTCCCACGAGGCTCCCGTCTCATGATTCCGGGGGTGCGCCCTACAGCTTCAAGGCCAGCTTGCGTGCTTCAAAGACCGCCATGCCGGCGGTGCGGGCAGAGACCGTGTCGCCGATGGTGTGGACCTCCATGCCGGAATCGGCCAGCTCGTCCTGCAGGGTATTGACCGGATGGTTGGTGCAGGCCAGCACCAGGGTGTCGAACTCGCGGGTATCCTCCTCGCCGGTATAGAGGTCGAGCAACGTGGCAGTATTGCCCTCCCATTTGGTCACCGCCGTGGCCAGCACCGGCTCGATGCCTAGCTTCTGGAAGCGCTCGCGGGTGGTGCCCGAGGTGCCGCTGTACTCGAGCTGACCCGCGGTCTTTTCCGACGGCGTCACCACGGTAACATTGTGGCGTTGTTCGGCAAGATGAAGCGCCGTGCCGCTGGCCGGCCACCAACCGTTGATGTCGTCGAGCAGCAGCACGTTCGAGCCCGGCGTCACCGAGCCGTCAAGCACATCGTGGATGGTGCAGACGTTGTCCTGATCGACCCCCGGCAGACTTTCCACGTGGGGCAATGAGCGCTGGAAGCCTTCCCGCGACGGCGTCGAGCCGGTGCACAGGATCACCGCGTCGGCGCCCGACGCCTTGATATCTTCGGCGGTCATCTCGGTGCGCAGATCGACCTGAACCTGAAGTTGCTCAAGCTGCTTGATCGCCCAGTTGAGGAAATAGTTGATCTCACCGCGCTCGGGCTGACCGCCGGCGAGACGGAACTGTCCGCCGAGTTCTTCGGTCTTTTCGACCAGGCGCACCTTGTGGCCCCGGGCCGCGGCGACCCGGGCGGCTTCGAGCCCGGCCGGTCCGCCGCCAACCACCAGGACCTCGCGCGGCGTCTCGGCGGCGGGTTCTGAATCACCGTTCCACTCGGTCTCGCGGCCCACGGACGGGTTGACCAGGCAGGAAATCCAGGTCTCCCGCATGCGCCGCCCGATACACAACTGATTGCACGAAATGCACGGCCTTATATCACTGCTTTTGCCGGCGGCGGCCTTGTTGGCCAAATGCGGGTCGGCGATTTGCGAGCGCACCAGACTGACCAGATCGGCTTTGCCTTCACTGATCACCTTCTCGGCGAAGTACGGTGCCTTGACCCGCGCCTCGCTGGTCACCAGGGCGTGCTTGGTGACCGCCTTGTAGGCGGCGGCGGCGTCGACGGTCAGCATCATACCAAAATGAAAACTCGGCACGATCATTTTCGAATTATTGAGGTAGCTGCCCGACCCCACCGAGTAGTAATCGACCAGAGCGCGCTCATCGAGGTAGGCGATGATCTCCTGCTTGTCCTCGACGGTCAGCCCACCGGGATAAGCCTCGGCGCCGGACACGGTCATGCCGATGATGAAATCGTCGCCAGCCATCTTGCGAATGCGCGAGCAGATCTCCACGGCGAAGCGCACCCGGTTCTCCAGGCTGCCGCCCCAGCGGTCGTCGCGCTTGTTGGTCAGCGGCGACCAGAACTGATCGACCAGACAGTTGTAGCCGGCGAAAATATCGACCCCGTCGAAACCGGCGTCGCGGTCGCGGCGCGCCGCCTGGACGAAGCCCTCGATCAACTCCTCGATCTCGGCCTCGGTCACCTTGTGACTGCCCCAGGGGTCGTGCATGGACGGCGAACCCGAGGGCGACCAGTAGGGCTCCCACGAGTTGTCCTGATCACCATGGCCGCCGACGTGATAAATCTGGTGCAGCATCACCGTGCCATGGCTGTGGCATTCGTCGGTGATACGCCGGAAGTGGGGAATGACGCTGTCGTCGTCGTGCAAGAAATTGGCCCGGATCAACTGCCCGGTGCGATGGGCCGGCGCCGGCTCGATGACGATCATGGCGGCGCCGCCCCGGGCGCGCTCGCGATAATACGCAAAATGGCGGTCACCCGGCGTGCCGTCGACGCTCATGTTGGTGGTGTGGGCACCGAACACAATGCGGTGCTTGAGCGTCTTGTGACGCAAGTCGATGGGCGTGAAGAGATTAGTGTAATCAGCCATGCCGGCCTCCCTGAACGCGACGATGATAGGCGCACACTAGCGCCAGATGAGCACGCGGGAAATAGCTCAAACAGCCTTGCGCAATATATGTGTATTGGCCCGGTCCAAAGCGGCATACCGGGCGCTTCGGGGGATCTTTCGCCTCCTACCCGCCGAGTTTCTTGCGCAACAACTTGTTGACCACGCCGGGGTTGGCCTGGCCCTTGGTCGCCTTCATGACCTGACCGACGAACCAGCCGATGACCTTGGGGTTGTCGGCGTACTGGCCGGCCTGGCCGGGGTTGTCGGCGATGAGGGCGTCGATGATCGGCTCGATCTCGCCCGTGTCGGTGACCTGCTTGAGGCCCTTGTCCTCGACGATGGCGGCGGCCTGCTTGCCGGTCTCGAACATTTCGGCGAAGACGTCGCGGGCAATGCGCCCTGAAATAGTGTCGTCGGAGATGAGGTCGATAAGACCGCCCAGAGCCTCGGCGCTAATTGGCGACTGGTCGATTTCCAGTTCCGCCTTGTTGAGGGCGCCGAACAGATCGTGGATCACCCAGTTGGCCGCAAGCTTGCCATCACGGTCGGCGGAGACTGCTTCGAAGTAATCGGCGCTCTCACCCTCGGCGACGAGCTGGCCGGCGTCGTCGGCGGTGAGGCCGTAGTCGTCCATGAAACGCTGACGCCGGGCGTCGGGCAGTTCCGGCAGGGTGGCGGCGATCTCATCGACCCAGGCTTGCTCGAAGGTCAGGGGCAACAGGTCCGGGTCCGGGAAATAGCGGTAGTCGTAGGCCTCTGCCTTGGAGCGCATGGGTCGGGTCTCGCCCTTGTCCGGGTCGAACAACAGAGTCTCCTGGAGCACTTCGCCGCCACCCTCGATGAGTTCGATCTGGCGCTGCACCTCGTAGTCGATAGCGCGCATGATGAAGCGGATCGAGTTGACGTTCTTGGTCTCCGTGCGGGTGCCAAGCTCGGCGCCGGGCCGGCGCACCGAAACGTTGACGTCGCAACGCATGGAGCCCTGCTCCATGTTGCCGTCGCAAGTGCCGATGGCGCGCAGGATCGAGCGCAGCTTGGTCACGAAGGCACCCGCCTCTTCCGCCGAGCGCATATCGGGCTCGGAAACGATTTCCATGAGCGCGATGCCCGAGCGGTTGAGGTCCACATGGGTCGCCCGGGGATCGCGGTCATGGACACTCTTGCCGGCGTCCTGTTCGAGATGGATACGGGTGATACCGACGGTGCGCTTCTCGCCGCCCTCGAGGTCGAGATGAACCTCGCCATAACCGACCACGGGTTGGGTGAACTGGGAGATCTGATAGCCCTGGGGCAGGTCCGGATAAAAATAGCTCTTGCGGTCGAACACCGAGAAACAATTGATCTTCGCGCCGAGCGCCAGGCCGGTGCGCACCGCCTGCTCGACGCAGACTTGGTTGATCACCGGCAGCATGCCCGGCATGGCGGCGTCGATCAGGCTGACCTGACAGTTGGGTTCGGCCTTGAAGGCGGTGCTGGCGCCGGAGAACAGTTTCGACTTCGACACTACCTGGGCGTGGATCTCACAGCCGATGACCACTTCCCAATCGCCGGTCTCGCCTTCCATCAGCGCCATTGCTTTTCCTTTCGATCGTGCCGCATCTCAATCACCTCCTCCTCGTTCTTCGACAGGCTCGGGATGAGGGAGATCGGAGAACACCGACAACCCGGCCTCCCTAAGCCCTCGTCCTTCGACAGGCTCAGGATGAGGGGGGCGGAGCTGGGCCCTCCTGCCCTCATCCTGAGCCTGTCGAAGGACGGGGGAACCTGGCCTGCTCTCTCCCACGCCCATCACACCACCCCCTGCGGCAAAGCGCTGAAGCCGGCGGCGTCTTCCAGGGCGTTAGCGGCGCGCAGCACCGTGGCTTCATCGAACGGCTTGCCGATCAGGTGCAGGCCGAGCGGCAGACCGTCGGCGGAGAGCCCGGCGGGCACGGATATGGCCGGCAGGCCGGCGAGGCTGGCGGGCACGGTGAAGACGTCGTTGAGATACATGGCGATGGGGTCGTCAGCCTTGTCGCCGACGGCGAAGGCATCCGACGGCGCGGTCGGGGTCAGCACCACATCGACATCCTCGAAAGCCGACTTGAAGTCGCCGGCGATCAGAGTCCGCACCTTCTGGGCCTTGGTGTAATAGGCGTCGTAATAACCCGCGGACAACACATAGGTGCCGATCAGCACCCGACGCTGTACCTCGGCACCGAAACCTGCGGCCCGGGTGCGCTCGTACAAATCATCAAGATCGCTGGCATCGACCCTGAGGCCGTAGCGGATGCCGTCATAGCGCGCCAGGTTCGACGACGCCTCGGCCGGGGCAACGATGTAATAGGTCGGCAGGGCGTATTTGGTGTGGGGCAGGCTGATATCGACGATCTCGGCGCCCTGGTCTTTCATCCAGGCAATGCCCTGGACCCACAGGGACTCGATGTCGCCGGGCATGCCGTCAACCCGGTACTCGGCGGGAATGCCCACTCGCAGGCCCTTAAGGCCGTCGCCGAGCGTGGCCTCGTAGTTGGGTACGGGAATATCCACCGACGTCGAATCCTTGGGGTCGTAACCGGCCATGGCGCCGAGCATGATGGCGCCGTCGCGCACACTGCGGGTCAGTGGCCCGGCCTGATCGAGCGACGACGCGAAGGCGACGATGCCCCAGCGCGAACAGCGCCCGTAGGTCGGCTTCAACCCGACGATACCACTGAACGACGCCGGCTGGCGGATCGAGCCGCCGGTGTCGGTGCCGGTAGCGGCCAGCGCAACGCGCGCCGCCACCGCCGCCGCCGAGCCGCCCGACGAGCCGCCGGGCACCAGGTCGCGGTTGTCACCGGCGCGGCGCCACGGGCTGATTGCCGGGCCCTTGAAACTGAACATGTTCGACGAGCCCATGGCGAACTCGTCCATGTTGGTCTTGCCCAGCATCACCGCGCCGGCATTCCACAGGTTGGCGGTGACCGTCGATTCATAGGGCGGCACGAAATTGCCGAGGATGGCAGAGCCGGCGGTGGTCAGCACGCCCTCGGTGCAATAGAGGTCCTTGATGGCGATGGGGATGCCGTCCATGGCCCCGACCTCACCCTTGGCGCGGCGCGCGTCGGAGGCGTCGGCCATCTCCAGCGCCCGGTCCGGGGTCTCGGTGATGAAGACATTGAGCGGCCGCGCCGCCTCAACCGCCGCCACGTGGGCTTCGGTCAGCTCGCGCGACGAAACCGCGCCGCTGGCCAGCCGGTCGCGGGCCTCGGCGATGGTGATGTCGGTCAGCTCGCCCATTATTCGATCACCTTGGGCACAACGAAGAAGCCGCCATCACGGCTTGGCGCGTTGGCCAGCACCTTGTCCTGGCAGTCGCCGTCGGTGACCGCGTCTTTCCGGCGCGGCAAATCGACCTCGACCACACTGGTCATGGGCGCCACATCATCGGTATTGACCTCGGCGAGTTGCTCGACCCAGCCGAGGATGTTGGACAGCTCGCCGGCCAGCGCCTCGCGGTTCTCATCGGGCAGGTGGATGCGGGCGAGCCGGGCGATTTTCGCCACGGTGGCTTTATCAATCGACATGTGACATTGTCCGGCCCCGAAAAACGACCCGAAAGCGTGGGGGACCAAGGCTTTCGGGTTGATTGAGCGCGGCAAGGTAACATTCACTATGAGCCATCGCAAGCCCGCGGAAAACCCGCGCGATCTGCTGCCCGAACTGAAGTTTGGTCAGCGCCTGTTGGGCCTCGACGTGGGCGCCAAGACCATCGGCATCGCGCTCTCCGATGTCGGCCGCATCATCGCCACCCCGACCACCACCATCCGCCGCACCAAGTTCCGCGACGACGTCGCCCAGCTCAAGGCCCTGGTCGAGGAACACGAAATCGCCGCCTTGATCATCGGCATGCCCTTCAACATGGATGGCAGCGAGGGGCCGCGCTGCCAGTCGGTGCGTCAGTTCGCCGCCAATGTGCTGGAGGTCATCGATATCCCTGCCGCCCTGTGGGACGAGCGGCTGTCCACTGTGACCGCCGAGCGCGCCCTGCTCGAAGCCGATATGTCGCGCAAGCGCCGGGCCGAGGTCATCGACAAGATGGCGGCGGCGGTGATCCTCCAGAGCGCCCTCGACCTGATGTCCTACTGATGATCAAAACCGTCTTCGCCCTCGCCCCGGTGGGGCTGGTCATCGCCATCGGCTGGGCTCTGAAGCGCTAGAACTTCCCCGGCGACGGCTTCTGGACGCCGGCCGAGCGCATCACCTATTACATTCTCATGCCGTCGCTGATCGTCGGCAATCTCGCCGCCGCGCCCCTCGCCGATCTCCATATCGCGCCGATCATCCTCATAATCATGGGCGCCCTGCTGGTCGGCGCGGTGGTAATGCTGGCCTTACGCCGCGTCCTGACGCCCGACGGCCCGGCCTTCACGTCCCTGTTCCAGGGCGCCGTGCGAGGCAACATCTACGCCGGCATGGCCGCCTCGGTAGCGCTTCACGGCGAGGCCGGGTTGACCCTGGCGGCGGTCGCCGTGGCCGCTTGCGTGCCCATGGTCAATGCCCTCAGCGTCACCGTGTTGGGCCGCTACGCCACGCCCCAGCTGGCCGACTGGCGGCGGGTCACCTGGACCGTGGCGCGCAATCCCATGATTATCGCCTGTGCCCTGGGCGCCTTGCTCAACGCCACCGGCCTGGGCGCGCCACCGGTGATTGACGCCCTGCTCGACATCCTCGGACGCGCGGCCCTGGCGGTCGGCCTGCTCTGTGTCGGCGCCGGCCTGAGTTTCAGGGGCCTGGGCCCGGCGCGCTACGGTATAGCGGCCTCCTGCGCCGTCAAGCTGGTGCTGGCGCCGGCAGTGGCGGCGCTGGGCTGCTGGCTGTTCGACGTCACCGGCATGAGCGCCAGCGTGATCATCCTGTTCGCCGGCGCCCCGGCGGCCTCCAGCGCCTTCGTCCTGGCCCGCCAAATGGGCGGCGACGCCGGCCTCATGGCCCAGGTGGGTGGTCGCCTCCAGCACCCTCGCCGCAGCCGTAACCCTGCCCTTGGCTCTAGCGGTTTTCACGTGAAGCGCTACGGCATCTCCAAACTGTAACATATCGCTTTACATGCCACGATGCGTCCCAATAGAATGCTCGGGTGATCAGGAGTTTTCGTCATAAGGGGCTCAGAGACCTCTTTCTCAAGGGCCGGAGTTCCAAGGTTCGTCCCGATCTGTAGTCACGTTGCCTGTCCCGCCTGGACGCCATCGACCATGCCGACAATGTGGATGATCTGAATATCACGGGATACGGCCTGCATGCCCTTCGAGGCGCAGTAAAGCGCTATAGCATCAAGGTCAACGGGCCGTGGCGAATCACCTTTGAATGGGACGAACACGACGCCGTTCGTGTTGATCTGGAGCAATACCACTAGGAAGACCATCATGACAATAGAGTATCCGGTAACTGAACGACCGTCGCGCGCGCCCACCCATCCGGGCATCATCATGCGCGATGACGTGCTTCCGG
>JAYGEF010000411.1:0-4252 GCA_046582535.1 Alphaproteobacteria bacterium | reverse complement strand
ACGAAACCGATGAGGTGTTTGTTCAGCGCTCGAAGCAGGTCGTGGCGGATATCGAACGCCGCCACGCCGACACGGATGACTGTGTCGCCTTGGTGATACACGGCGACCTCCTGGACCAGTATCTCAACGAGTTGACCGGCGCTGAACGTCTCATGGCGAACTACAGCAGCCATTGGTTCGGCAACTGGGCGTTTCACAACACCTCGATCACGCGCATCGACTACGTCGCCGGTTCGCGATCCATTGTCTATACCAACAGACTTCAACATCTCCCGCCCGAGTTGGTAACCTGGTAGGAGACAACGAGGAGGAGTCCGCCGTGATCAAGAATCCCATTCCGTGGCCCAACGGGGCCCGCTGCGCCGTCGCCTTCACGTTCGATATGGACGCGGACCGCATTCTCCATCTCGCCCATCACAGCAGCGCCGATACCCGGGTAATGGGATTGTCCGTGCTGCGCTACGGCCCCGAGATTGCCATTCCGCGAATTGTCGAGACCTACAAGCAATTCGACATGACCCAGACGTTCTTTTTGCCGGCCTGGTGCATGGAGCGCTACCCCGAAGCGGTCGAGGCGGTCATGAAGGGCGGCCACGAGATCGGCCATCACGGCTATCTCCAGGAGGCGCCCAATTCCATGGCGCGCGATGAGGAGCGCGAATGGCTGCAACGCAGAATCGCGGTGATTGAGCGTTTCACCGGCGCCCGCCCCAAAGGCTATCGGGCCCCGGCCTACCGCTTCTCGCGCCATACCCTGGACCTGCTGGTCGAGGCCGGCTTCGACTACGACGCCTCGCTAATGGGTGACGACATTCCCTATCTGCTGGACAACGGCGCCGCCACGGTGGTCGAGCTACCGAGCCACCACGCCCTGGACAACTGGCCCCACTTCATGACCTCGGGCGATTTCAGCTACATGATGTCCATGAAGGCCCCGGCCCAGGGGGTCGCGCTCTACCAGGCCGAGTTCGACGCCGCCTGGGAATACGGCGGTATGTGGATCGTCGTGTGGCATCCCTTCCTGTCGGGCCGCCTGGCGCGCTGGGCGGCGATCATCAGGCTGATCGAATACATGCACCAAAAGGGCGGCGTATGGTTCGCCACCCTCGAGGAAATCTCCGCCCATGTGCGCCACGTGGTGGCCGACGGCTCCTGGCAACCGCGCACCGACAGGCTGCCCTACTACGACGACCCCATCCCGGAACTCGGCGACGTCGAGCCGACCCTGGTGACGCCATGACGGGCAAAGCCGCGAACCATCTGAACTTGTTCGGTGCAAGCGCCACGGCCCATGAAATTTTGCCGGCCCTGGAGATCGACGGCTACGCCATTATCGAAGGCGTTCTCGACGGCGGCCAACTGGCGATCCTGCGCGGCGAACTGGCGCCCCATGTGGCCAAGACGCCGGTGGTCGGCACCGACTTTTCGGGCCATCACACTCTGCGCTTCGGTGGGGTGATGGCGAAATCGGCGGTGGCCCGCGACCTGGCTCTCAATCCCATGGTCATGGCCCTGGCCGACCATCTGCTGCTGCCTTACTGCGCCCGCTATCAGCTATCGTTTACCGGCATCATGCATCTCGATCCGGGCGAATCCGCCCAAGCGCTGAACCGGGACACCGAGTGCTATCCCTTCCAGCACCCGGCGCCGCCGACGATCCTGTCGACCATGTGGGCGGCCAGCAATTTTACCGCGGCTAACGGCGCCACCTGCCTGGTGCCCGGCAGTCACCACTGGGATGGCGAGCGCCGGCCCGAGCCCCATGAAATTATCAGCGCCGAGATGGCGGCGGGTTCGGTGTTGGTTCACACCGGCAACATCTATCACGGCAGCGGCGCCAACCTGACCGATGCGCCGCGCCTTGGTGTCTCCCTGCAGTATTCCCTGGGCTGGCTGCGCCAGGTTGAGAACCAGTACCTCGCCATGTCCCAGGACCAGGCCCGTACCCTGCCCAAGGCGCTCCAGGAACTCATGGGCTATGCCCTGGCCGCGCCGTTCCTCGGTTCGGTCAACCAGCAGGACCCCAACGAAGTCCTCAACCGCACCGCCGCTGTCGGCCAGGGCGACCTGGCGCCGGCCGACTTGCTCGCCCGGCACGAGGCCGTCTTGCGCCTCAAGGTAACCGAGACCCGCGCCACCGGCGTCCGGCGCCACAACGTTACGGGAGGCTGAACCATGGCGGCTACCGCCCGCGATGCCGGCTACGCCATGCCCGCCGAATGGGCGCCTCATGAGCGCTGCTGGATGGCCTGGCCTCGCGACAGCCACTGGGACTCAGGCCCCGGCCTCGACACCATTCGTGGCGTCTTCACGGAAGTGGCCCGGGCGATCCGCCGTTTCGAGCCTCTGACCATGCTGGCCAACCCGGATGACGTGGAAGGCGCGCGGGCGCAACTCGGGCCGGATATCGAGGTGCTGCCCCTGGTCTACGACAGCGAGTGGCTGCGCGACAGTGGGCCGAGTTTCGTGACCGACGGTAAGGGCGGCCTCGCCGCCACCTGCTGGCGCTTCAACGCCTGGGGTGGCAAGGACGAGCGCTGGGACGACGACGCCACCATCGGCCCGCGCATGGCCGAGCACATGGCCATTCCCGCCTTCCAGTCCGAACTGTTCATCGAGGGCGGCGGCCTTCACGTGGACGGCGAGGGCACCATCCTGACCACCGAGACCGTGGTGCTCAACCATAACCGCAACGCCGGCGTCACCAAGGCCGAAGCGGAAGAGATGCTGTGCCAGGGGCTTGGGGCCGAGAAGGTCATCTGGTTGCCCGGCGGCACCATGACCTTCACCGACGGCCATGTGGACGGCATTGCCTGCTTCACGGCGCCGGGCGTGGTCCTGGCCCTGATGCCGGCCGACCCGGCCCATCCCAAGTACCACATTTATCAGGACAACCTGCGGGCCCTGGAACTGGCGACCGACGCCAGGGGCCGCAAGCTCGACATCCACACGGTGATCGACGCCTCGGAAGCCGAGCCCACCGGCGAGCACTTCATCCGCACCTACGTCAACTTCTACGTCGCCAACCGCGGCGTCATCGTGCCCGGCTACGGCGTGGCCAGCGACGACACCGCCCGCGAAACCATCCAGGCCCTGTTCCCCGACCGCCAGGCCGTCACCGTCCAGGCCGCCCCGGTGGCCGGCGCCGGCGGCGCCATCCACTGCATCACTCAGCAGCAGCCGAGGGTGTGAGGATTACGGCGCCGTCACCCGCCCGCCAAGGCGGGCGAGGAGCGCAATGGTGCTGTCGATATCTTCCAAGGTGGTGCGCGGGTTGATGGTGCAGAGGCGCAGTACCGAGCGGCCGCCGAGCAGGGTCGAGGAGACCATGGCGTGGCCGTCTTCGACCAGGGCTTCGACCATGGTCGCATGGACCCGATCCGGGTCATGGCAACGGTAGGCGAAGCTGACCACCGCCAGGCTGGCCGGGGTGGCGACCTCGAAGTCCGGGTGGTCGGTGAGGACCCGCTCGGCGTGTTCGGCCAGGTCGAGGCCGTGGTCGATGCCGGCGCGGATCGCCGCCATGCCGTGGACCTTGATGGTCATCCACAGCTTGAGGGCGCGGAACGACCGCGACAACTGGATGCCGTAGTCGGCGTAGTTGATCTCGCGCCCGGCCACGGTGGCGTCCTGCATATATTCCTGCTCGAGGCTGAAGGTCGCCGGCATCCAGTGGGCCTCGCGGACCAGCACGCAGCCGATCTCGAAGGGCTGGAACAGCCACTTGTGCGGGTCGATGGCCAGGGAGTGGGCGCGGCCCAGGCCAACCAGGACGCGGCTGCCGCGTTCCGTGAGCACCGCCGGCGCGCCGTAGGCGCCGTCGATGTGAAACCACAGGTCTTCGGCATGGCAGAGATCGGCGATGGCGTCGAGCGGGTCGGCGGCGCCGGTGTTGGTGGTGCCGGCGTTGCCGACGACGCAGAACGGCCGCAGGCCCGCCGCCCGGTCGGTGGCGATGGCCGTGGCCAGGGCGGCGGAATCCATGCGCAGGCGGTTGTCCGAGGCGACTTTGCGTAGTTGCTCGGGCTGGAAGCCGAGGACGCGCAATGCCTTTTGGTTGGAGCCGTGGGTCTGGTCGGAACAATAGACCACCGCCTTGTCCATATTACCGTCGAGCATGACCCGGCGGGCCACCGCCAGGGCGGTCAGGTTGGCGACCGAACCACCGCTGGTGAACAAGCCGCCGGCGCCCTCGGGAAAACCCGAGAACTGGCGTATCCACTCGACGGTGGCATGCTCGATGACCGTCGCC
>JAYGEF010000368.1:0-13241 GCA_046582535.1 Alphaproteobacteria bacterium | reverse complement strand
GGCGCTTCCGCTACGGCGTCCAGGTCAACTCCCTGGGCCTCACCGAGCAGCAGCCGGAAAACAACGTCTACCGCATCCTCATCGAAATGCTCGCCGTGGTGCTGTCCAAGGACGCCCGCGCCCGCGCCGTGCAACTGCCGGCGTGGAACGAGGCCATGGGCCTGCCGCGCGAGTGGGACCAGCAATGGAGCCTGCGCCTGCAACAGATCGTCGCCTTCGAGACCGACATCCTCGAGTTCGACGACATCTTCACGGGCTCCGAGGTCATGGCCGCCAAGGTTGCCGAGCTGAAGCGCGACGCCCTCGACGAAGTCGCCCGCATCGAAGCCATGGGCGGCGCCGTGGCCGCCATCGAAAGCGGCTATATGAAAGAGGCCCTGGTCGAGGCCAACGCCCGGCGCATTGCCGCCATCGAGAGCGGCGAGAAAACCGTGGTCGGGGTCAACGCCTACCAGGATTCCGAACTGTCGCCCCTAGCCGTTGGCCAGGATGGCGGCTTCCTCACGGTCGAGGCCGGCGCCGAGACCGCCCAGCTGCGCAACATCGAAGCCTGGCGTGCCGCCCGCGACCAGGCCGCCGTGGACGCCGCCCTCGACAACCTCCAGGCCGCCGCCTGCGAGGGCGCCAACATCATGCCCGCCTCCATCGCCTGCGCCCACGCCGGGGTCACCACCGGCGAATGGGCCGGCACCCTGCGCGAGGTGTTCGGCGAATACCGCCCGCCCACCGGCGTCGCCGAACACATCGAGCCCGCCGACGAAGCATTGATCGCCGAAACCCGCGACCGCGCCGCCACGGTGGCCGCCCGCCTGGGCCGGCCGATCCGCCTGCTGGTCGCCAAGCCCGGCCTCGACGGCCACTCCAACGGCGCCGAGCAAATCGCCCTGCGCGCCCGCCACTGCGGCCTCCATGTCACCTACGACGGCATCCGCCTGACCCCGGCGGAAATCACCGCCAGCGCCCAGGAGAACGCCGTCGACGTCATCGGCCTCTCCATCCTCTCGGGCTCCCACACCTTGCTCATCACCGACATGGTCGCCCGCCTGGCCAAGGCCGGCCTCGGCAACCTCCCGGTGGTGGTCGGCGGCATCATCCCCCCGGCCGACGCCGAGGCCCTAAAAGCCGCCGGCGTCGCCGCCGTCTACACCCCCAAGGACTTCGAGCTGACGGCAATCATCGCGGCAATTGTGGAGCTGGTGGATTCGAGACAGGAGAAAGTAGCATGAGCGACCCCGCAACCCTCATCGACCACGCCCGCTATCCGCTGGCCGAGTCTTCGAGCCCCCGAACCACCGCCCTGATCGAGCAGTGCCGGGCGGAGCTGGCCGAGCGGGCGGTTTGTGTAGTCGAGGGGCTTTTGACACCTGAGTCCCTGGCCGCCCTGGCGGCCGAGGCCGAGGGGTTGGCGCCGTTGGCCCATCACCGCCCGGCCAGGCGTAACTGTTACATCGGGGTCGAGGACGACCCGGCCCTAGGGTTGGATCATCCTCGGCGGCATTTCATGGCGACGACCCTGGGGGTGGTGGCTGATGATTTGATTCCGGCGGATTCGGGGTTGCGGGCGCTTTATATGTGGCCGGCGTTTCAGGAGTTTCTCGCCGCCATCATGGGCTATTCGGCGCTCTATCCCAACGAGGACCGGTTTCAGGCGCTCAACGTCATCGTCTATGAGCCGGGGGAGCAGTCGGACTGGCATTTCGATCCGGACAACGATTTTACCGTGACCCTGTTGCTCCAGGAAGCCGAACGGGGCGGCGGGTTCTCCATCGTGCCCGATATCCGCTCCCACGGCGACGAGAACTATCCGGGCGTCAAACGCGTGATGGACGGTGACGAGTCGCGGGTTGACCATCTCGAACGCGAAGCCGGCTCCCTGGTGGTCTTCCGGGGCCATGATTCGCTGCACCGAGTGGCCACCATCGAGGGCGCGCGGCGGCGGCTGGTCTGTGTTATGTGCTATGAGGACCGGCCCGGCATTGTCGGCGACCCGAAGGTCAACGCCGCCATCTACGGCCCGCGCGCGGCGGCCATCGAAGGGCTGGGTTGAGCTTTAGCAGAGGGGGACGAACACCATGGAATCCGAGATCGAGGCGGTTACCGCGCTCATCGAGTTCGCCGTCACCTATGGTTTTCAGATCGTCGGCGCCCTGGTGTTTCTCGTCATCGGCCTCAAGGTCTCGGGCTGGGCCGGGCGCCGGGTCAACCGATTGGCCCTGACCAAGGACGTCGACGAGACCCTGGCCAAGTTCATGGGCACCGGGGTCAAGCTGGTGTTCGTCGGCTTCCTCATCATCATTACCCTGGGCAATTTCGGCATTTCCATCGCGCCGCTGATCGCCCTGGCCGGCGCCACCGCCTTCGGCGCCACCATGGCGATGCAGGCGCCGCTGTCAAACTTCGGGGCCGGCTTCGCCATCATTCTCGGGCGACCGTTCACGGTCGGCGACACCATCACCGTGAAGAACACCTCGGGCATCGTCCAGGAGGTCAAGCTCGGCAACACGGTGCTGATTACCGAGGACGGCGAGCGCATCACCGTGCCCAACAAGCATGTGGTCGGCGAGGTCATCGTCAATTCCCGGGACAGCCGCATCGTCGAGAGCCACATCGGCATTGCCTTGGAGGCCGACGCCGAGGCCGCCGTGGCCCTGGTGCGCGGCGCTCTGGTGGCCACCGACTGCGTCGCCGCCGAGCCCATGCCCCGGGTCGGGGTCCACGACTTCACCTACGGCGGGGTCATCATCGGGGTGCGCTTCAGGGTGCCCAGCACGACTTACTTCGAGAGCCGCTACAAGGCCAACGGCGCCATCCTCAAGGCCCTCAAGGGCGACGATGTGGCGCTGCTGCCGGCGGCCTCCGCCGCGGTGCAGGCGGCGACCCTATCGGCCGACGACGAGGCCGAAGAAGCGGGGTTCATGTAGGCGTGGATTACCCGCCAACGCCGGGCCGCCGTTGCTGGTCAGGCCCGGAAACTCAATCACACAAAATTTATGTCAATTGCGGTGATTGCCGGGAGCCCTCGACTTCTTCGTGGGACTCGTCGGCTTTGGCCGAGGTGCGGTGAGTCACGGCGCGGACGTAAAGATCGCTGATTATCCCGCTGCCGGTCTTGACACAAAGAAATGGCAAAAACGCGTGGACCATACAGGCCGCGGCGCCCACGGCCATGCGCAGACCGAAACCCGACGCGACCTGAAAATGCTCGGTATAGGTCTCGCCCACGGTCGCCGGGTGGGCGGTGAAAAGTCGTGTAACCATTCGCGTAACTCCCAATTATCAAGTACGCCGCAAGGGCGCTCGGCAGCCCGAATTTGTGGGCCCGTGAAACTCCTTATCTCCCGTGCACAGAGTATGCCAAACCGCCTGGGATGTGTTTGCGAATTCTCCTAACATCTTATCCCTAGCTAGGTAATAATACCCGCTGTTTTAAAATTTTGAGAAAATTTTCCTATGGATAATATCGACAGGAACATTCTTGCCCAGCTACAGGCCGATTCGACCATCGGCGTAGCCGATCTTGCCGAGCGGGTCGGCCTGTCGACCACGCCGTGCTGGCGACGCATCCAGAACCTGGAGAAAGCCGGCGTTATTCGCGCCCGGGTGGCACTGCTCGACGCCAAGGCGCTCAATGTCGGTGTCACGGTGTTCGTCCGCCTGCGCACCAGCCAGCATTCCTATGACTGGCTCGAGAGTTTCGCGGCCAAGGTGGCGGCCATCGACGAGGTCATCGAGTTTTACCGCATGTCGGGCGACGTGGATTACCTGCTGAAGATCGTGGTGCCCGATATCGCCAGCTACGACGACGTGTACAAACGCCTCATCAAGTCGGCCGAGTTCTCCGACGTCAATTCGGCCTTCGCCATGGAAGAAATCAAATATACCACCGCCCTGCCGCTCGACTATGTGGACTAGGGACTCGTTGCTCCTACCGCCCGGCAGCCGATGTCGCGGCGGCAAAAGCCCTCGGGCCAGTTGATGGCGTCGATGGCGGCATAGGCGCGGGTCTGGGCCTCGACGATGGTCGGCGCGGTGGCGGTGACCCCGAGCACCCTGCCGCCGACGGCGGTGATGGCGTCGCCGTCCCGTTTGGTGCCGGCATGGAAGATGGTGACGTCGTCGCTTGCGCCGGCGGCGTCGAGGCCGCCAATGACCGAGCCCTTGTCATAGGCGCCGGGATAGCCGTTGGTCGCCATGATGACGCACAGCGCCGCCTCGTCGTACCAACGCAGGTGAATTTTATCGAGCACCCCATCAGCGGTGGCGACCAGGGCCGGCAACAGGTCCGACATCAGCCGGGGCAGCATGACCTGGGTTTCTGGATCGCCGAAGCGGGCGTTGTATTCGATGACCTGGGGGCCCTGGTCAGTCAGCATCAGACCACAGTAGAGCACACCCTTGAACGGTCGGCCCTCGGCGGCCATGGCGGCCACGGTCGGCTCGATGATGCGAGTCATGATCTCGGCGGCCGTGGCCTCGTCGACCGCCGGAGTTGGCGAGTAGGCGCCCATGCCGCCGGTGTTGGGGCCGCTGTCGCCGTCGCCCACCGCCTTGTGGTCCTGGGCGGCGGCGAGCGGCAGGCAATGAACACCATCGACCAGGGCGTGGAAACTGGCTTCCTGGCCCATGAGTTTTTCCTCGATAACCCATTGCGCCGCCGCATCACCAAGTTCGGCGCCGAGGTCGTCAATCGCGGCCAGGGCTTGGTCCAGGGTCTCGGCCACCACCACGCCCTTGCCGGCGGCGAGGCCGTCGGCCTTGATGACGATGGGCGCGCCCTGTTCGCGGATATAGGCCTTGGCGGCATGGTTGTCGGTGAAGCGGCCATAGGCGCCGCTGGGAATGCCGTACTTGGCGCAAAGGTCCTTGGTGAAGCCCTTGGAGCCCTCGATGGCGGCGGCGGCGGCGTTGGGCCCGAAGGTCTTGATTCCAGTGGCCTCGAGCCGGTCAACCAGGCCGGCAACCAGAGGCGCTTCCGGACCGACTACCACGAAATCGATGGCGCGCTGACCACAGAGCGCGATCAGGCCGCCCAAGTCATCGACCGCCACGGGGACACACTCGGCGTCCTGGGCGATGCCGGCGTTACCCGGCGCGCAAAGCAGTTCATCGCACAACGGCGAGGCCGCGATCGCCCAGCACAGGGCATGCTCACGCCCGCCCGACCCGACTACCAGAACCCGCATCAAATCCCCCTGAACTTCATGGCCCGACTTTGCCTCGGGTCCACCCTCTTGTATCATAGGCCGCAGCCATGACAGATCAAACCACCGATACCACAGGCAACATCCCGGAATACACGGTCAGCGAACTATCCCAGGCGGTGAAGCGCTCCGTCGAAGGATCGTTCCAGCGGGTCCGGGTGCGCGGCGAGGTGTCGCGCCTGGCCCAGCCGCGCTCGGGCCACCTCTATTTTCGCCTCAAGGACGAGAACGCGGTGATCGAGGCGGTATGCTGGCGCGGCGTCGCCGCCGGCCTGCGCTACCCGCCCGAGGACGGTCTCGAAATTATCTGCAGCGGCCGGCTGACGACCTATCCGGGGCGCTCGCAATACCAGATCATCGTCGATTACGTGGAGCCGGCCGGCGAAGGCGCCCTGCTCAAGCTGCTCGAGGACCGGCGCAAGGCCCTGGCCGCCGAGGGCTTGTTCGACGACGACCGCAAGCGGCCCCTGCCCTACCTGCCGGAGGTCATCGGCGTGGTCACTTCGCCGACCGGGGCGGTGATCCGCGATATCCTGCACCGCCTCGCCGACCGTTTCCCGCGCCACGTGCTGCTTTGGCCGGTCGCCGTTCAGGGCGACAAGGCAGCGGCCGAGATCGCCCATGCCATCGCCGGCTTCAATGGCATCGAGCCAGGCGGGTCGGTACCGCGTCCGGACATACTGATCATCGCCCGGGGCGGCGGCAGCCTGGAAGACCTGTGGGCCTTCAACGAAGAGGTCGTGGTGCGGGCGGCGGCGGCCAGCCAGATCCCCTTGATCTCGGCGGTGGGTCACGAGACCGACACCACGCTGATCGACTTCGCCTCGGACTTGCGGGCGCCGACACCGACGGCGGCGGCCGAGTTTGCCGTGCCGGTACGGGCCGAGCTGGCCGCCCGAGTGCTGGAACTGGGCGGCCGTCTGGTCGGCGCCAGCGGCCGTGCCATGGAGAACCGCCGAAGCGAGTTGCGCGGTCTCGCCCGGGGCCTGCCGGCCGACCCCAATCGTCTGCTCGAAGGCGCGGTGCAGCGCCTCGACAACGCGTCCGAACGCATGACCGGGGCCCTGCGCCTGTGGGTCGAGCGCAAACGCGCCGCCATACCCGATCTGCGGCCCGGGCCGCTGCGCGCCGATTTCGCCCGGCGCCGCGCCGCCTTCGCTGAACTGCCGCCACGCCTTGCCCGGGCCCTGGCCCGGGGCATCGGCGACGCCCGACGCCGGCTCGAGGCACAGGCCCGACTGCTCGACGGCTTCGGCTACCAACAGGTGCTGGAGCGCGGCTTTGCCCTGGTCCGCGACGACAGTGGCGCACCGCTGGTCTCGGCGGCCATGGCCATACCGGGCATGGGCGTCGAGCTGACCTTCCACGACGGCGCCAGCCACGCCATCATCGACGGCGCGCCGGCCGCCAAGCCGCCCCCGCGCAAAGCCAAACCCAAAGCGCCCGACGGCACCGACCAGGGCGATCTGTTTTGAAGGCTCTCGTTCTCGGCCTGATTGTCTTGTTGATTGCCGGGACGGCCGGGGCCCAGGAACTCCGCCTTGAAGGGGCGTTGATTCAGGGCGGATTGATCCAAGGCTTCATCGAGCCTGGTGCCGAAGTGCTGTTCGAAGGCCGTCCTGTCCGGGTCTCCGACGCCGGCCAGTTTCTTATCGGTTTTGGCCGCGACGATATCGGCCCGTTCGAGCTCGAAGTGCGCCATCCAAGCGGCGTCATCACCCGGCGCAGCCTGACCATCGAGGCCCGCCAGTACGACATCCAGCGCATCGACGGCCTGCCCCAGAATATGGTCAGCCCCGATCCCGATACCCTCGACCGCATCCAGAGCGAGGGCGCGGTGATCGCCTCCGCCCGCGCCCGCGACACCCCCGAGCCACTGTTCGCCGGTGGCTTCGTGTGGCCGGCCATCGGACCCATCAGCGGCGTCTACGGCAGCCAGCGCATCCTCAACGGCGAACCCAAACGGCCCCATTTCGGGGTCGACGTGGCCGGCCCGGTAGGGACCCCGGTGACGGCCCCGGCGGTGGGCATCGTCGTTCTCGCCGAGGACGATCTCTACTACACCGGCGGCACGGTCATGCTCGACCACGGCCACGGCCTGACCTCGATCTTCCTGCATATGAGTTTGGTCACCGTGCGTCTTGACGAAAGGGTCGCCCAGGGCGACCTGATCGGCCGCATCGGCGCCACCGGCCGCGCCACCGGTCCCCATCTCGACTGGCGCCTGAACCTGTTCAAAACCCGCCTCGACCCCCAGCTATTGGTTGGCCCCATGCCGGGCGGGCAGTAAGAAAAGGGATTTACCACAGAGACACAGAGACACGGAGAAGCAAGAAAAACTTCTTACTTTTCCTCAGTGTCTCTGTGGTCCGCCTTCTTGCTTGCTTAGCTATCGGGCCAGCGGCGGTGGAGCCAGAGCCATTGTTCCGGACGCTCGCGTATCCAATCTTCGAACAGGGCGTTGATGCGGGCCATGATTTCGGCCACGTCGGCGTCGTGGTCGCCGCTGTCGGGGAGATCGAGGGGCGGATAGATGGTCAGGCGAAAGCGTGCGCCGCCGATCCGCTCGACCCGGGTCGGCACCACCGGGCATTGGAACTTGAGGGCCAGTTGGGCCAGGGCCGTCGCGGTCATGGCGTCGCGGCCGAACAGCGGCACCGGAATGCCATCATTCTGTTTCTGATCGGCGACGATGGCCAGGTGCTCACCGCGGCGCAGCGCCTGGATAAGCTTCCGGGCGCCCGGCGTGCCCTTGGGCACCGGAATGCCGCCGAGGGGCGCGCGCAGCCGTTGCAGGATAGGTTCGACCAGGGGGTTGTTGGCGGCCCGGTAGACATGGGTCAGGGCCAGGTCCTTCTGGCTGGCGGCCAAGGGGGTGATCTCCCAGTTGCCCAGGTGGGCGGCGACGAAGATGCCGCCGATGCCGTCGTCGCGTAGCTGCTCGATGATCTCGGCCCCGATCATCTCGACCCGGCCGTCCGTGCCGTAGATTTCAATGTCGCCGAGATGGGCGTATTCGGCGGCGACCCGGCCCAGGTTGTCCCACATGGCGCGGATGATGACGGTGATCTCGTCGCCGGATTTCTCGGGAAACGCCCGCGCAAGATTGCCCCGCGCCACGTTGCTGACCGACAGCCATGGGCCGAAGCTGCGGCCCAGCCATCCCCCCAGAGCCGAGGCACGGTCGAGGGTCAAGGCGCCGAACAGAACCAGGGCCAGGCGCAGGCCCAGGGCCTCGAGCCAGTGGCCGAGCGCCGTCATAAGCCTTCCAACAGTTCGTCGAGCGGGGCCGGGTTGGCCCAGGCCAGCCGAACCCGCAGCACATCGACCATGGGTTTCGCTGCCTCGGGCAGGCGCACATGGTCCTTGGCGGTGGTCACCGGCACGGCATTAAGGCGGCTGGCCTGCTCCACCAGGGTCATGACTTCGTCGGCGTCATAGGGGTGATGATCGGCGAAACCTTTGCTCGCCACCACCTCACAGCCCATGGCCTCGAGGGTGGCCGTCAGCTTTTCGGGCCGCGCGATGCCGGCGAAGGCCAGTACCCGCTTGCCGGCGAGGGCGGCGCAATCGGGTTCCGGCTCAAGGGCGGCATGAAGCACGGCCACATCATGGGGCGCCAGGAATTGGTCCCATTCCGGCCCACCGCCCATGACCACCACCGCCTGGGCCCGGCGCAGACCGGCGGTGACACCCTCGCGCAACGGTCCCGCCGGCATCACCCGGCCATTGCCCAAACCGTAATCGCCGTCGATCACCACCACGGACAAATCCTTGGCCAGGGACGGGTTCTGAAAACCGTCGTCCATGATGACCATGTCGGCGCCGGCTTCAACCGCCGCCTCGGCCCCGGCGACGCGGTCAGCCGCAACCCAGGTCGGCGCCCGGGCGGCGAGCAGCAGCGCTTCGTCACCGACCTCAACCGCGTCATGACGCCGATCATCGACCCGCAACGGGCCCGACACCCGGCCGCCATAGCCCCGAGTGAGAAAATGCACCGCCTGCCCCCGGGCCATGAGCGCATCGCCAAGGGCCAAAACCACTGGCGTCTTACCCGCGCCGCCGGCGACCAGATTGCCAACGCAGATCACCGGCCGGCCAACCCGGTGGGGTCGAACCACGGTGCGGCGCAGCAGGCCGACGCCGCCGAAGCACCAGGACAACGGCGTCAGCAATGCCGGCACCAGACCGCCATGACGCCAGAAATCCGGCGCCTGCATCACAGCCCCTCCACCAAGGGCGCGATGGACGCTTCGACCTCGTCGAGCACGGCAGCTTCCGCTGCGGCAACCCGCCGCGCGCCGCCCGCCAGTCGCGCGCGTTCGTACGAATCACCGAGCAGTTTGCCAACGATCTCGGCCAGGCCGGGGCCATCCTCGACCTGTCTGGTGGCGTCGGCCTTGGCGAAAGCGGCGGTGAAGTCGGCGAAGTTGGCCATGTGGGGACCATAGATCACGGCGCAGCCGAGTCGCGCCGGCTCGAGCGGATTCTGGCCGCCGTGGGGCACCAGAGAGCCGCCGACGAAAACCACATTGGCAAGGCGATAGAATAGCCCGAGTTCACCCATGGTGTCGGCCACATAGACGTCGGTGTCCGTACCAATGGTCACTTTCGCCGCGCGCCGGGCGACCGCCAGTCCCTTCCCTCGCAGGCCCTGGGCAATGGCCTCGCCGCGGTCGGGATGGCGCGGCACGATAATCGTCAACAAGCGCCGATGGGTCGCGGCCAAGGCCTGGTGAACGGCTGCCGCCACCGCCTCTTCGCCGTCGTGAGTGCTGGCCGCCAGCCACAGGGGCCGGTCACCGACCGCCGCGCGCAGTTTTTCCAGCTCCGCCTCATGGACCGGGAGCGGCGGCGCCGCCGACTTGAGGTTGCCGATGGCGCGGACATCGTTGGCGCCAAGCACCCGCAAGCGTTCGGCATCACGTTCGCTTTGCGCCAGGCACAGAGCGAAGCCGGCGAGCAGACGGTGGATCAGCCCGCCGAAGCGACCCCAGCGACGGAACGAACGGTCCGACATACGGCCATTGACCAGCACCATGGGGATGCCGCGCGCCTGGCTGTCGGCCACCAGGTTGGGCCAGAACTCGGACTCGGTCCACAACGCCAGATCGGGCCGCCAATGGTTGAGAAAGCGAGCCACGGCGGCGGGCCGGTCGACAGGTACATACTGGTGTATGGCGCGGTCGGGCAAGCGCTCGGCCATGAGTCGGGCCGACGTCACCGTGCCGGTGGTGACCAGCAGGTGAACGTCCGGGTGTCGCTCCAGCAAACGCGCGACCAAAGGCAGCGCCGACAGGGATTCGCCGACACTGGCGGCATGGACCCAAATCAGGCTGCCCGCCGGGCGCTCGATACCCGCATGGCCGAGCCGCTCAGGAAAGCGCATGGGGTCTTCCTTGCCGGCGGCGCGGCGGCGTCCGAGATAGAGCCCGATGAACGGCCCGGCAATAATCGTCGCCATGCGGTAGAGGACGAACATCATGAGGCCGGATCTCCGGGCTCGACGGTTTCCTGGCCCATGAGCCAGTCAGCCTCGCTGGTCACCCCATTGAGGCGCTCCTCCAGGGTTTTCCGGGCGGCGGCGAGGGTCGCCTCGTCGGCGTCGCGCGGTACGGTCAGCGGCGTGCCCCAGACATAGACCCCGCGACCGAACGGCCAGGGCACCAGGAAACGGTCCCAGCTACCCAGCAGACCGCGCGGCGAGGCGCTGTAGGCGAGCGGCAGAATGGCCGCCCCGGACAGCCGGGCAATATCGACCACGCCACCACCGGCGCGCATACGCGGGCCGCGCGGACCATCGGGGGTGATGCCGATGCAGTCGCTGGCCTTGAGAGCCCGCAGCAGGGCGCGCAACGCCGCAGTGCCGCCGCCATGGGTCGATCCGGCCACCGTGCCGAAGCCGAAATGAGCGATGATGCGGGCGATGAACTGGCCATCGGGATGCTCGGAAATCAGCATGTGGGTGGGCCGGTGGTGGCCCCAGCAGTAGGGCAGCATGAGCAGCCGGCCATGCCAGAACGCCAGAATAAAGGGCTCGTCCCGATCCCAAAAGGCTTGGGGAATTTCCCCGTGGACCGTGTGCCAGCGGCCACTGCCGTGGACCAGGCGGATATAACCCGCCGCCAGGGCACAAAGGGCACCACGGACCACAGGGTTCCGTGACAGGCGTTTGTGAAGTTTCACCAAGCGGGACCGTCTAAGCCCGGACGCGCGCCACCTCGGCGCCTTTTGATTTATCTGGCGCATCATCCGCCGCATCGTCGGCAAACTGCATGAGGTAGACCCGGGCGTAGGCGCCATTCTCGGCCAGCAACTCGGCATGGCTGCCGTGTTCCGTGACCTGCCCGTCCTCGATGAAATAGATTACATCGGCGTCGGTGACCGTCGATAGGCGATGGGCGATGACCAGGGTGGTGCGGCCCTTCATGAGACTGGCCAGGGCTTCGCGCACCAGCCGTTCGGATTCCGAATCAAGCGACGAGGTCGCCTCATCGAGCAGCAGGATTGGCGCGTTCTTGAGCACGGCCCGGGCAATGGCGATGCGCTGGCGCTGACCGCCGGAGAGTTTGACCCCGTGCTCGCCAACCATGGTGTCATAGCCGTCGGGCAACTCGGTGATGAAATCATGAGCCGCCGCCGACACCGCCGCCGCGAGAATTTCATCGTCGCTGGCGTCCTGGCGGCCATAGGCGATGTTGTCGCGCACGCTGTCGTTGAACAGGCTGACTTCCTGGCTGACCAGGGCCAGCGAGGCGCGCAGGCTGGCCAGGGTGACATGGCGCACATCGTCGCCGTCGATGCGCAGGGCGCCGGATTCAATCTCGTAAAAACGCGGGATCAGGTTGAGGATGGTCGACTTGCCGGCGCCCGAAGGCCCGACCAGGGCCGCGGTCTTGCCCGCCGGCACGGTGAGCGAGATGCCGTTAAGCGCCGTGGTCCCGGGGCCGTAGGCAAAATGCACGTCATCGAAGACGATCTCGCCGCCGCGCATTGCCAGCGCTTTGGCGTCCGGAGCGTCGACGATGGTCGGCTCGGTATCGAGCAGGACAAAGACCCGCTGGGCCGCCGCCAGGCCCTCCTGGAGATTGGCGTTGAGGTTGGCCACGCTCTTCATGGGCTCGTAAGCCATCAGCAGGGCGCCGAGGAACGACATGAAAGCGCCCAGGGTCATGACGCCGTCGATGACCCGCGAGCCGCCATAATAAATCGTCACGGCGATGGCGATGCCGCCGAGCAGTTCCATGATCGGCGAGGCCAGGGAGCGCACGCGGGCAGCCTTGAAGATCAGCTGGAACAGGCCCTCGACCACGTCACCGGCGCGCCGCGTCTCGTGGGCCTTCATGCCATAGGCCATGACGTGGCGGGCGCCCTGGAAAATCTCATCGAGAAACGACGTCAGGGTCCCGACCTGATCGAGACCACGGGCCGATATCTTGCGCATGCGCCGGCCGATCCTGACCACCGGCAGAATGGCCACGGGAAACACGAAGAACACCACCAGGGCCAGAAGCCAGTCCTGGTAGAACATCACCGCGACCAGGAAAACAATCGTCAGCGGGTCCTTGACCAAGCCTGTCAAAGCGGTCGACACCGCCGCGCGCATCATGTTGGTATCATTGGTGAAGCGCGCAATCAGACTGCCCGTGGCGGTATCGTGATAGTAGGCCAGATCGGCGCCCATCAAATGGCCGAACAGGCGCTTCTGCAAATCGGCGATGATGCGCAGGCCGACAAAATGCATGAGCACCGCCTGGCCGTAATTGGCGGCGCTCTTGGCGGCGAAAACCCCGACAACGACCACTGGCAGCAGGACCAGCATGGTCTTGTCCTTTTTCTCGAACACTTCGGTCATCACCGGATCGAGCAGCGCTGCGATGGCCGCCGTGGTCGCCGCGACGATGACCATGCAAACCATGGCCAGGCTGACCCGGCCGAGATGCGGCCGCACCTCATCGCGCACTAGGCGTTTCACCAGGCTGCGGGTCGACAGGTGCGCCGGCGGCGGCGCGGTCTCGGTCATCGGTTTTTCGCTGTTAA
>JAYGEF010000243.1:0-9008 GCA_046582535.1 Alphaproteobacteria bacterium | reverse complement strand
GCCGTGAAGCCGCGCAGATCCGCATAGAAGATCACCGCCGGCAAAACCTCCATCATGCCGGGCCGGATATCGCCGGCGAGAATACGCCGGCCACTGGCCGGGCCGACGTAGGTGTCGAGCACATTGACCGCGATCTGCCGCGCCAGGCCAATGTCGAGGGACAGCGCGAGGCGCGGCAGCAGGCGCTCGAGGATTTCGATGTGCTGGTCGCTGAAGCCGTCCTTGTGGTCGGTCGTCCATGACGTCGCCATGCCGGTCAAGTGACTGCGGATCTCGGCCACGTCGAACTCTATCATGCGGGCGAAATAGTCGGTGTTGCCCTGATCGCGGATATCCTCGAGGACGGAATATTCCAGCGCAGCATCGGGATCGTCCAAGCGTCGCCGCATGGTCGATTGGCGGTGTTTGATCATGTGGAAGAACGGGCTCTAGCTCCAGGCCATGGCGCCGGCGGTGTCGTAGCCGAAGAGATTGGTGCTGAAGTCCTGGCCGCGCTTCCACATCAGGTCGAAGGCGGCGACACTGGGATGCAGGGTGCGCATGCTGACATAGGCGCGGGCCAGCGGCACGCCGGCCTCGGCGACGCGGGTGCAAAAGCCGCCAACCAGGGTCTCGAAGTCGGTCGGGTGGAGCCCGCCGTCGATCAGCCAGTCGCTGATCGACTGGATCTCGGCGCTGTCGATGATGTCGTTCGTCGCCATTGACGTCCCGGCTAGTGCAATTGTCGGTGTTGTCATTGTACGATAGATGGGGTCCCGGCACTGGGGCTCAAGGGAGGACCCAAAATGGGCATTGCGGAAGACGTACTGACAGCCAACCAGACATTCTACCGGGCGTTCTCCAAGGGCGACATGGACGCCATGGACGCCCTGTGGTCGAGCGCGGCGCCGGTCGCCTGCAGCCACCCGGGGTGGGCCGTATTGACCGGCCGCGACACGGTCATGGCCAGCTGGCGGAGCATTCTCGACAGCCCCGGACGACCCCACATCACGTGCCGGGACGCCGCGGCCCATGAACTCGGCGATGCCGCCTACGTGACGTGTTATGAGGATGTCGGCGCCGGGGTGTTCTCGCCGCCACCAATATCTTCGTCCTTGAGGCCGGGGCGTGGCGCATGGTTCACCATCAAGCCGGGCCCACGGCGGCCTTGGGCTTTGGCGCGGCGGACGCGCCGACCGGCGTGGTTCACTGATGGCGGCGGTGTCCGATCCCGCTGCCCTGGTGGATGTGGCGCGTTATCCCATCACCGAACTGGAGTCATCCGCGGGCGCCCGGCTAATCGCCCATTGCCACAAACAGCTTGCCCATGACGGTGCTCTGTCACTGCCCGGTTTCATCCGTCCCGAGATGATCGAGCCCCTGGCCGCGGAAGCCCGGACCCTGGCGCCCCTGGCGTATCAGAACGGCAAGGACCATACCTGTTACTTCGAACCCGAAGACGACGGTTTCCCCGATGGCCATCCGCGCCGCCGGTTGCTCCACACCAGCCAGGGCGGGGTCGCTTCCGACCACATCGGCGATGGCACCATGCTCCGCTGTCTCTACCAGTGGGACGCCTTGATGACGTTCATCGGGATTGCCCTTGGTGAACCGACGCTCTATCGCCACGCCGATACCTTCGCGGCGCTGAACATCAATGTGTTCGACAGCGGCCAGGGCCTCAACTGGCATTTCGACCGCACCGACTTTTCGGTGACCTTGTCGTTGCAGGCAGCCAGTGCCGGCGGCACGTTCGAATATGCGCCCATGCTGCGCCGTCCCGATGATGAGAATTACCAGGGTGTGTCCCGGGTTCTGACCGGCGTCCGCAAGGGCTTGCGCCGTCTGTCGTTCCCGCCCGGCACCTTGGCGGTATTCCAAGGTTACAATTCCCTCCATCGGGTTACCCCCGTGCGGGGTTCTCGAGCCCGCCTCGCGGCGGTTCTCAGCTTTGTCCGAGAACCCGGAGTCAGATTTACACCCTATGCCCAAAATCTGTTCTACGGCCGTACCGATGGCGCCGCGGGCTGATTTCGAGCCGCGCATTGTCGGCTGGCGCGAATGGCTTGCCATTCCGGCGCTGGGATTGCCGGCGATCAAGGCCAAGGTCGATACCGGGGCCCGGACGTCGGCCCTGCATGCCCATTTTGTCGAACCGTTTTCTCGCCGTGGGCGCGACTTCGTGCGCTTCGGTATTCACCCCCTGCAACGTCGGGTCGATGTGACGATAACCTGTGAGGCGCCGGTGGCCGATCAGCGTTGGGTCACCGACTCCGGTGGACACCGGGAATTGCGCTACGTCATCGAGGTGCCGGTCCAGGTCGGCGATCGCGAATGGCCAGTCGAAATCACCTTGACCAGCCGCGATACCATGCTGTTTCGCATGCTGCTGGGGCGCACCGCGATTGAACGGCGCATGATTGTTGATCCGGCAAAATCTTATTTGCTGGGCAAACTGTCCAAGCGCGCCTATTTTCCGCGCCGCCGCAAGGCACCAACCAAGAAAGCGCTGAGCGAATGAAACTTTTGATACTGGCCCGCAACGCCAAGCTTTACTCCCACCGGCGCCTGGTCGAGGCGGCCGAGGCGCGGGGCCATGAAATCGAGATCATCAACACCCTTCGCTGCTACATGAATATCACTTCGTACCGGCCCGAGGTGCGCTATCAGGGCGAGAAGCTGCTCGGCTTCGACGCGGTGATTCCGCGGATCGGCGCGTCGGTGACCTTCTATGGACTGGCGGTGTTGCGCCAGTTCGAGATGATGGGCGTCTATCCGTTGAACGAGTCCGTCGCCATCGGCCGCTCGCGCGACAAGCTGCGGGCGCTGCAGTTGCTGGCGCGCAAGGGCATCGGCCTGCCGGTCACCGGCTTCGCCCATTCGCCTGATGATACCCAGGACCTGATCCGCATCGCCGGCGGCGCGCCGCTGGTCATCAAGCTGCTCGAGGGTACCCACGGCAAGGGCGTGGTGCTGGCCGAGACCCATCAGGCGGCGTCCAGCATGATCGACTCGTTTCGCGGCCTCAAAGCACACTTTTTGGCCCAGGAGTTCATCAAGGAGGCCGGCGGCGCCGATATTCGTTGCTTCGTCGTCGGGGACAAGGTGGTGGCGTCCATGCTGCGCCAGGGCAAGGAGGGCGAGTTTCGCTCGAACATCCACCAGGGCGGCACGGCTTCGGTCATTCGCATCACCCCCGAGGAACGCTCCACCGCGGTGCGCGCCGCGCGCACCCTGGGTCTCAACGTCGCCGGTGTCGACCTGCTGCGCTCCAACCACGGGCCGGTGGTCATGGAAGTCAACTCGTCGCCCGGCCTTGAAGGCATCGAGAAGGCCACCGGCAAGGACATCGCCGGCCTTATCATCGGCTTCATTGAGAAGAATGCCAAACCCCACCGCACCAAAACCCGGGGCCGGGGTTAGCCGTCGGTGGCCAAAGCCGAGGCCTTCACCATCGGCGGCGTTACGGTGCCGCCCGGCCGCCGCGAAATCATCGACCTGCCGATTACCGATCTATCGACCCGCACGCCCATGACCATGCCGGTGCAGGTGGTCAACGGCCGCCGGGATGGTCCCCGGCTGTTCCTCTGCGCGGCGCTGCACGGCGACGAAATAAACGGCGTCGAGATCATCCGACGGGTGCTGCGCCTGAGTGCCCTCAAGCGGATTAAGGGCACCCTGGTGGCGGTTCCCATCGTCAATGTATTCGGCTTCGTCTCGCTGTCGCGCTACCTGCCCGACCGCCGTGACCTCAACCGCTCGTTTCCCGGCTCGCTTCGGGGTTCCCTGGCGGGGCGCTTGGCGCACTTGTTCCGTGACCAGGTGGTCGGCCAATGCAGCCACGGTATCGATCTCCATACCGGCGCCATTCACCGCGACAACTATCCCCAGGTGCGCGCTGATTTGGATGACACCGAGGCCGAAAGCATGGCTCTGGCATTCGGCGTTCCGGTAGTGATTAACGCCGGCCTACGCGAAGGCAGTCTGCGTGAGGCGGCGCGCCAGGGTGGTGTGCCGGTCATCGTTTATGAGGCCGGCGAGGCCCTGCGCTTCGACGAAGCCTGTATTCGCGCCGGGGTCATGGGTGTGGTGCGGGTCATGCGCATGCTCGGCATGCTGCCGCCATCGAAGCGACGGCACCGCCGGGCCGCGCCCCTGGTGGCGCGTTCCAGCATTTGGGTGCGGGCGCCGGAAAGCGGCGTGTTGCGTCCCGCCGTGGCCCTGGGCAGCCATGTCAGGGAAGGCGATGTGCTGGGGGTTATCGCCGACCCGTTCGGTGAGAACGAGGCGCCGGTGGTGTCGCGGGCCGGCGGCGTGGTTATCGGCCGCAGCAATCTGCCCCTGGTCCACGAGGGCGACGCCCTGTTTCATGTGGTCCAGGTCGAAGGCATCCAGGTGGCGGCCCGCACCCTCGACGCCTTCGAGCCCGAAGCCGATTACGAGGTCGGCCTGACTTCTGAACTCACCGACGAGCCGCCTATCGTCTAAGGGCGCCAGGCCATGAGATGGTCGGGCACCCGCTCTTCGTTGTCGCCGCCATCGGTGGTCTTGAGGGTGACGAAACCACGGGCCTCGTAAAATCGAATGGCGCCGTGATTGGGCTCGAAGGTCCAGAGCTTGAGGCCGTCCGGCGCCGCTTCCTTGGCCTGGTCCAGTAGGGCGCCGCCGATGCCCTGTCCTTGATGGTCGGGATCGACGTAGAGATTGTTGAGATAGCCGTCGCCGAGCGATGCGTAAGCGATGATTTCGTCATTTATATCAGCGACCCACACAGTCTGCTCTTCGAATACAACACAGCACATCAAATTTACTGTTTCATTAATAGAATGAATGTCTTGTGGCAAGAACCTCATGTGTGATCTTGCCAATATATGGATGACTGCGCAGGCCTTGCCGTGGCCCGCACTGGCCTGCCGGATGTGAAATTCAGAGGGCAACCCGCTCCCTCAGGAAGGGCACGTCGGCGGGGGTTGGCTCGTCCAGTTCGCGGGCATAGCGGTGGCCCTCGAAGACCGCCGCGGCGATGGTTGACGGCGCCACGCAGTCACCGACCGGCGTGACCGACAAAATACCGGCGTTATCGAGGGCGGCCTGATCGGCCGCCAGGCTCTGGTAGAGCACGTCATTGGTCTCGCGCGCCGTGACCATGACCACCGTGCCGCAGGCCAGGGTCTCGCGCTTGTCGGTGAAGACGCAGGTCTGTTCGACCTCGCCATCGCCGATGCCAACCACCGCCCTATGGGGCGCGATGACCTCCGGGTGCGAGCCGCCGCGCCACTCCTCGCCATGGCCGGGATATCGTCGTCGTCATAGAGGAAAGCCGCGGTGATCGGCATGACGTCCGCGCTCATGTGGAGCAGGCATTCCTCAGTGCAGATCACACCCCAACCGCCTTCGCCCTTGGTGGCGCGCATGGCCGCCTGGGTCCGTGGATACTGGATTCCCATGCCGTTGCAATGGGGTGCCTGGAAGAAGCGATTTCGGCTGGTGACCGGACCGATTTTTACGGGTTCGAACAGAACGTCGTAGCGATTGTCGCGGGCCACACCTTCCCCCTGAATGCGAGTCTCCTAGCGCTGGCGCGGCACATTAACTTCCCGGCTAGGCTTGGTTGTCAACGGGCGACATTGCGCAGACCCCGAGGGCCGGAGTACAACATCAAGACAAACGATGACTTTTTATGGGGCGCACGTCATGGCACGGGATCCACGTTTCGATGTTTTGTTTGAGCCGGTGAAAATAGGCCCGGTGACGTCGCCCAACCGGTTCTATCAGGTGCCTCATTGCACCGGTATGGGGCACCCCCTGCCCAAGTCCCTGGCCGCCATGCGCGAAGCCAAGGCGGAAGGGGGCTGGGGCGTGGTCTGCACTGAGTATTGCTCGATCCATCCGAGCTCGGACGACAGCCCGTACCCCTATGCTGCTCTGTGGGATGACGAGGACGTGCGCGGCCAGGCGCTGATGACCGATGCGGTGCACCGCCACGGCAGCCTCGCCGGGGTCGAGCTGTGGTACGGCGGCATGTCGACGGCCAACCGGTTCTCCCGCGAAGTCTCGTTGAGCACCCAAAGCCTGCCGGTCTGGCATCCGGACCCGGGTCAGACCCACGCCATGGACAAGGCCGATATTCGCAACTTCAAGCAATGGCATGTCGACGCCGCGCGGCGTGCCAAGCAGGCCGGGTTCGACATCGTTTACGTCTACGTGGCTCATGGCTATTTGCCGGCTCAGTTCCTGTCGCGGCGCTACAACAACCGCACCGACGAGTATGGCGGCAGCCTGGAGAACCGCGCCCGGCTCATGCGCGAGCTTATCGAGGAAACCAAGGAGGCGGTGGGCGACAGTTGCGGTGTGGCCGTGCGTCTGGCGGTCGATGACCTGACCGGTGAATACGGCATCACCAAGGAGAACGAAGGCCGCGATGTTATCGAGATGATGGCCGAGTTGCCGGATCTGTGGGACGTCAACATCGCCGACTTCCCGAGCGATGCCCAGACCTCGCGCTTTGTCGAGGAAGGCGCCCAGGAATCCTATATCGACTTCGTCAAGTCGCTGACCACCAAGCCGGTGGTCGGTGTCGGACGTTTCACCTCGGCCGACGCCATGGTCGGTCAGATCAATCGCGGCGTGCTTGATATGATCGGCGCGGCGCGGCCGTCCATCGCCGACCCGTTCCTGCCGAAAAAGATCGAGGAAGGCCGCATCGAGGACATTCGCGAGTGCATTGGCTGTAACCTGTGCATTTCCGGCGACGCCCTGGGCGTGCCCATCCGTTGCACCCAGAACCCGACCATGGGTGAGGAGTGGCGCAGCGACTGGCATCCGGAAACCATCGCACCCAAGGGCTCCGACGACAAAGTGCTAATCATCGGGGCCGGGCCGGCCGGACTCGAGGCGGCGCGGGCCTTGGGCCAGCGCGGCTATGACGTGCACCTGGCCGAGGCGACCTCGGAACCTGGCGGGCGCGTCAACGCGGAGTCGAGGTTGCCGGGTCTCGCGCCCTGGGGCCGGGTGCGCGACTACCGGGTCTATCAGATCCAGAAGATGGGCAACGTCTCGGTCTATTACGAAAGCCGCCTGAACGCCGCCGAGGTGCGCGAGTTCGGCGCCGATCATGTGGTCGTCGCCACGGGCACCCAGTGGCGGGCCGATGGCGGTGGACGGTCGAACCCCATGGGGGTGAAAATCAACGGCGAGGTGGTGGTGACGCCCGATGACATCATGGCCGGCGCTGATGTGCCCGATCCGGTCGTGGTGTTCGACGATGACTGCTATTACATGGCTGCCCTGATGGCGGAGAAGCTGGCCGCCGAAGGCCACGAGGTGACCCTGGTGACAACCGAGGCGATCGTTTCGGCGTGGACCTCGAATACCCTTGAGCAACGCTTCAACCAGTCCCGGATCATCGAGGCTGGTATCGGCATTGTGCCATTGCAGAACCTGGTTTCATTCGATGGTGAAAGCGTCGAGTTGGCCTGCGTCTACTCCGACCGGCGCAGCCACCGGACTTGCGATACGGTGGTGCTGGTTACCGCGCGTAATCCCGATGATGCGCTCTATCAGGCGCTCATGGCCGATGCCGATGGCCTCGAGGCAAGCGGCATCAAGTCGGTGACGGCGATCGGCGACTGCTATGCGCCCGGCACCATCGCGGCGGCGGTCTACGCGGGCCACCAATATGCCCGTGAACTCGATGAACCGGCGCCCGGCGGCATCGCCCGAAACCGGCGCGAGCGCGCACTCGTCTGACGTTAACTGGCAATACGACCATTAGGGGGAGGGGTGTCATGGCCCGTGATCCGCGTTACGACGTGCTGTTTGAGCCGGTCAAAATCGGCCCGGTGACGGCGCCCAACCGGTTCTACCAGGTGCCTCACTGCACCGGTCTCGGCCACAACTTCCCCCAAATGCTGGCGGCCATGCGCGGTATCAAAGCCGAGGGTGGCTGGGGCGTGGTCTGTACCGAGTACTGTTCGATCCACCCGTCGTCGGATGATTCGCCGGCAGCCCACTGCCGCCTGTGGGACGATGAGGATATCCGCGCCCAGGCGCTGATGACCGAGGCGGTCCACCGCCATGGCAGCCTGGCCGGGTGTGAGCTGTGGTATGGCGGCTATTCCACCGGCAACCGCCAGACCCGCGAAATATCCCTGGCGCCGTCGAGCCGGCCCGTATGGTCGCCCGATCCGTTCCACACCCGGGCCATGGACAAGAGCGACATTCGCCAGCTTCGCCAGTGGCACCGGGACGCCGCCGTTCGCGCCAAGCAGGCCGGTTTCGACATCGTCTACGTCTATGCCGCCCACGGCTACGGCCCCATGCAGTTTCTGCTCAGCCGCTTCAACGAGCGCACCGACGAGTACGGCGGCAGCATGGAAAACCGCACCCGGCTGCTGCGCGAGCTGATTGAGGACACCAAGGAGGCGGTCGGCGATACCTGCGGCGTGGCCGTGCGCCTGGCCGTCGACGAGTTGCTCGGGGACGCGGGCCTGACTTGCGACGGCGAGGGCCGCGAGGTGGTTGAGTTGCTGGCTGACCTGCCAGACCTTTGGGACGTCAACATTTCCACCTTTGCCAACGATGCGCGGACCTCGCGTTTCGTCGAGGAGGGGGCCCAGGAGGACTACATAAAATTCGTCAAGCAGGTCACCACCAAGCCAGTGGTCGGCGTCGGACGCTACACCAGCCCCGACCGCATGGTGTCGCTGATCAACAACGGTGTGCTCGACATGATTGGCGCGGCGCGGCCGTCGATCGCTGATCCGTTCCTGCCGAAAAAGATCGAGGAAGGCCGTATCGAGGACATCCGCGAGTGCATCGGCTGCAATATCTGCATCAGCAACAACCCCATGAATGCCGCCATGCGCTGCACCCAGAACCCGACAGTGGGCGAGGAATGGCGTCGCGACTGGCATCCGGAAGTCATCGCGCCCAGGGGTTCGGACGACAAGGTGCTCATCGTCGGGGCCGGACCGGCCGGGCTCGAGGCGGCGCGGTCCCTGGGCAATCGCGGCTATGAGGTTCACCTG
>JAYGEF010000299.1:0-6332 GCA_046582535.1 Alphaproteobacteria bacterium | reverse complement strand
GCCGGCGGCGCCTACGTAACCGGCCAGACCATCACCGTGGATGGCGGCCTGAGGGCCTAGGCGGACACCAGTGGTGCACAATCCGCCATACGATTAAACCACTCAAGCGGTTGGCGCGGCGCGGCGCCATCCAGGTCCGGCGCGGCGCGGCCGTGGTTCAGGTCGTCGAGACAGACCGTGCGGACCTCGGTGCTGAAACGGGTGAGGGGCGTGGTGTTGGGCACACTGGCGTGGAGATGGGCGCCGGAGAAGCACAGCAGGTCGCCAGGGTTGATATCGCAGGGCCATGCGCCGCTATCATCGATCCGGCCGGTGGCGACGGGGAGTAGCGGATAGCTGCTGTCACCAGTTCGGCGTCGGGCCAACAGGTCGTGATAGTCCCAGTCGCCGCTGGTGTTGGCGACCGGCTGTCGCCAATGGGCGGGGTAGATGATCAACGTGCGTTCCGGCGATACGGGATAGATCGGCGCCCACCAATTCTGTTGGGCCAGGACGTTCGAGCCCCAGGTATCGCGATGCGGCGTCAGGTTCATGACCCGGCGGCTCATATGGCTATCGCCGGGCGGTTGAATGCGCAATCGTAGCCGGTCCCAGTAGACCCGGCTGGGATCGACGCCGGCGGCGACCAGCGACGCCTGATAACAGTCAGCCACGTCGGCGTCCTTCGCGAAAGCGGCAATCAGCCGCTCGGCGATGTCAGCGTAGGCGGCTGGCGTTAGTTTGGCGTGGGCCGAGAGCGGAGCATGGGGCGCGAAGGCGGCACGGATCATGGTGTCGGCGCGTGCCACCAGGGGGGCCATGGCGTCGAGCGCGCGAAAGACGATCAACTCACCCTGGAAGATACGTTGTCCGCGCGGCTCGTCACCCATGGCGACGACCGTTTCCACGGCCTCAATATGGCGGGGCTTGTTCAGTCGTCGCTGCCACCGAACAGGTTGCCAATGCCTTCGGAGACCCCTTCAAGGGCTTCGCCGGCGCCTCGGTAACGCCCTCCAGGGCGTCGCCGCTGCCGCCCGTAACACCTTCAAGCAGATCACCGGCACCCTCGGTAACGCCTTCAAGAATTTCGCCGGCGCCACTGACCAGCCCTTCTACGCCCAGGCCCGACACCGCGCCGGTGGCATTTGCCTTGATCGCCGCAAAGATTTCCTCGGCAATTTCGCCGGGCGATGCGCCGTCGTCTTCCTTGCCGATATCTTCGAGATGGATGTTGGGCAAGGGGGTCGTCAGGGACTTGCCGCCAAGGAAGGTGGCGCTGACATTGATCGTGCCGTCGTTGATAAAGAGATCTTCAATGACCAGATTTGGGCTTTCGCCCGGTTCGGCCGGCTCAGCCGCTTCGCCGGTGTCGAATTGGGCCATATAGGCTTCGACGTTGCGTTGCAGAGCATCGAGGTTACTGCCGTCACTGCCGACCTCGTAGGTCACGTCGGGGGCGCTGATAACGATCTCCTTGATGACGATCGGATCGCTGCCCAGGGTGCTGGTGTCGAGGGTGATGCTGATGGCGCCAAGCTGGAAGGCGCTGGGCGTATTGAAGCCGGCCGGATTGCCGACCTTGAGACCGCGCAGAGTGCCCTTTCCCGAGGTAAGATCGAGGTCGACTTCCGCCAGCTTGACCTCGGCCTGGGTGATCTCGGAACCATACGTCTCGACCGCCTCCTGAATCAGGGTGTCGATGGATGAAAGGACAAATACGATAACAGCAATGGCGCCGATAACGGCGATGCCGACAACGCCGCCGCCAATAAGAAGAATCTTTTTCATGGCAATTTCCCCACAGAAAATGTTCCAAAAAGTGAAAACCAAATATGACCCAAAGATAATCCCGGACAAACGCGGTGGATAGGGTTTTCGGCAATACAGGCGATGGCTATATGCCGTCAATTTTCCGCTTGTCACGGGTTTTGATGAGGGTTGATGAAAGGCCGACGACCTTAAGTTAGGGGCCCAATTCGTCGCCGCCTGTATTGCGGGTCAGCCGGGCTGAAATCAGCGCCGGCGTCGGCGTTCGCTGACCAGAGCGCCACATGCCGACAGGGCCGCAATTTCAGCTTTGCTGTAGCCGGCTTCGCTCAGCACCGCATGGCTGTGTTCGCCAAACCGGGGCGGCGGTTGTTTGGTCGATCCGGGTGTGCGGGCGAACTTAATGGGTATACCGGTGCCCTTGTAGCGACCCATTTCAACGACCATTTCCCGATGTCGCGTATGGGGGTGATTCATAACCGACGGCACGTCGAGTACCGGGCCCGCCGGCAAACCGCTCATCAGCAGTTCCTTACACAGTTCCTCGCCACCGCGGTCGGCCAGGGTCGGCGTGATCAAGGCGGTCAACGCGTCGCGGTTGGCGACCCGCCCGGCATTGTCCTTGAAGCGTTCATCAGCGGCCAACTCGGGCTTGCCCAGGGCGTTGCACAGACCGCGGAACTGAACATCGTTGCCGCAGGCCAGGAAGATACGGCATGTCGCCGTGGGGAACTGGTCGTAGGGGGCGATGTTGGGGTGCGAATCACCGATGATCTTGGGCGCCTTGCCCGACATAAAATAATTCGCCCCGTGGGGGTGCATCATGCTGATGGCGCTGTCGTAGAGGGTTACTTCGAGGAACTGGCCGAGGCCTGAGCGTTCGCGTTCCAGCGCCGCCATGAGAATGCCGTTGACCGATATCAGCCCGGTCCCGAGATCGACCACCGGCGTGCCCATGCGCACCGGGCCCGAGGCGGCCGAGCCGTTGACGCTGATAAGACCGGAAAAGGCCTGGACCACCGCGTCGTAGCCGGGATAGCCGCCCAACGGCCCGTCGGCGCCGAAACCGCTGACCCGGCAATGGATGAGCCGGGGAAAGCGCTCCTTCAGGGTCTGCTCGTAGCCCATGCCCCATTTTTCCAGGGTGCCGGTCTTGAAATTCTCGACCAGGACGTCGGCGCCGTCGAGCAGGCGCAACACCACGTCACGGCCTTCGGGCTTCGACAGGTCGAGGGCAATGCCGCGCTTGTTGCGGTTAACGCCGGCAAAATAGGAACTGTAATCGCCATCGAACGGCGGGCCCCAGTCGCGGGTCTCGTCGCCCTGGGGCGGCTCGACCTTGATGACGTCGGCACCGTGGTCGCTGAGGATCTGGGTGCAGTAGGGACCGCCCAGAACGCGAGTCAAATCGACGACGCGGAAGCCCGCCAGGGCGCCCTTTTTGTTGTCACTCATGAAGCTATCGTTTCCTGATGGGGTGGTGCGGCGTGAAACACCTTGGCCGCGAATTTGGGATAGGTCTCGGCGATTTCAGCGACTAACGGGCCACGTATCAAGTCAAGCATTTCATCGCACGGCCCCGGCGTCTCGGGCACGTCATCGGCGCAATCGAAATCGAAGCCCGTGGCCGCGATGACCTCGTCGGCGGTGTGGCCGGGATGGACGGTCTCCAGGCAAAAGCGGCGGCGCTCGCGGTCGAATGAGAAAGCCGCCAAGCCGGTCACCAGGGCAACCGGGCCGCCGCGCCGCCAGACGTTGGCGGGACTGGTGCCGGGTGCGCTGATGAAATCAACCTTGGGGACGAAGACCCGGGGGCTGTGCTCTTCGCGAAACAAAATGACCCGGGGCACCATGAAATAGAGAAAGGCCGAGCCGAAGGTACCGGGAAAGCGTACATCGGAGCGCGGATACTCACCACTACCCACCAGATTGACATTGGCCTCGCCGTCGATCTGCCCGCCACCCAGGAAGAAGGCATCGATACGCCCCTGGGCAGCGCAGTCGAACAGCTCGCGGCCGCCATCGGTGAAGCTGTTGTTGCGCCGGCTACCGAGCAGCGTGACACGGGTGGTGTCCGGGGCCAGAGCCCGGGTGAGAAGCGCCGCCGCGCCGGGGATCGGTGATGACGCACCGACCGCTATATGGCCGGCACCTTCGAGCAGGCGTGCGACGACGGCGATCAGTAATTCTTCCCGGCGAACGGTCATGGGATCAGGCGGCGGCCGGCGAATGAATATGCGATGTGGTGTACTGGGCGAAACCGTCATCACTGGCCGCCAGGCGGACGTATTCGGCCATGTGTTCGCTGTCCAGGTCGTAATACTCGGCAAAAGCCAGAGGCCAGGCGCCGCGCGGCTCGATGGCAATGGCGGTCACATAAAGGCCGGGCAGGGTGCCGGCCGCCATGCGCTCATCGGCCAGCAGGTCGCCGTCGTACTCGGCCTCGACCGTGACCAGGGTTTCGCGGGCAGCGTGGGCCATGGAGATCAGCTCCCGGCGGCGGCCGACCCAGACATTGCCGTGGCGGTCCGCCAGCGCGGTATGAAACAGCGCAATATCCGGGGCGATAGCAGGCAGCACCACGATGGGATCATCGCCGCTATCCGCCAGCGGATTGTTGATGACCTTCCATTCCGGCCGATGGGTGATCAGGTCGGAGCCGATAATGCCGCGCAACGGCATGAAGGGAACGCCTTTCTCGGTGGCCTGAAGGCCGGCGTGAATGGCCGGGCAGGTGGAGTCCTTGATGACAATCGATCCATCGCGCACGGCGCGCGTGAAACGCGGCGCCGGCCCAAACTCGCCAAAGGTAATAGCGGCCGCTTCGACGGTGGCGACACAGCCGGCGCCAATCAGAATATCCGCCTGCAGGCCGCTGGACGGGCAACCGATCAGATGGAGCCGCTCGGCGCCCCGGCGTACCAGGGCACGGGTCGCGGCCATGGCAACGCCGCAGTACTCCGGCGGTATGGCGACCATGGCGCCGGGACCAATGCGGGCGACCAGCTCGTCAAGGCTGGCAAAAGGTGCTTGTTGGCTCATCATCCCTGGCTGGGATAGTCCGCTTCGCCGTCGGGCGCAACCCTGACTCTCTGTCAGTGGGCGGCAAGCACGTAGTCGCGGAGCGCCTGGGCCTCCATCTCGGTCTCTTCCAGGCGGTGCTTAACCACGTCGCCGATGCTTATCATGCCTTTTAGAACACCGTCCTCTACGACTGGCATGTGACGGAAACGATGGTCGGTCATTGTCTTCATGATGCCGGCGATGGTCTCACCCGTGGTGCAGGTGACCACATCGGCGGTCATCAACGCACGTACCGGTGTGTCCAGTACCGCTTCGCCTTTCGTGGCAATGCCGCGGACCACGTCACGCTCGGAGATGATGCCGATTACCGCGTTATCCATATCAACCACGACAACGGCGCCGATACGGCGGCGGCTCAGGAGCCGTGCCGTGGCGTCAACGGTTTCATCGGGGCCAGTGGTGACGACCTCGGAATCTTTTAATTTGAGAATATCGGATACAAACACGCACAACTCCCCCTCGCCAAGCTTGTTGCTGGCCGGCACCCGCGTCGCGGAAGGCCTGGCAATACCCACGAAGCCGGCGTGCGCACCAAAATTACCAATCCCGGCGATTATCCCACAGATGAAGCCGCCTATAAAGTATCACGCGTTAGCGCGGCATCACCGACAGCGTGACGTGGGACGGGTATTGCCGCGAATGGTGAATGGCCTGGGTCGCCTTGATGGGCGCGGCGCTGCGGCCGAAGGCATCGCCGGTATTAGGGTTGCGATCGTATCGGTTGAAGCAACTCGACGAGACCTCGACCCGCAGGCGGTGCCCCTTGAGCACCACATAGCTGGTCGCCCACAGGTCGATGTCGTAGCCGTAAACCCGGCCCGGTTCGATGGCTGAGGGGGTGATATCGGACTCGCGATAGCTCGCCCGGATAATGCCGTCCTGGATGTAGTTGCCATAGCCGTCGGGGAACATATCCGTGACGGTCACGGTAAAGTCCGTATCCCTGGCCGACGAGGCAGCAAACAGTTTTGCGGTAATCGGCCCGGTCAGCTCCATGTCGTCGGCCAGCACATCCGTGGTGAAGACCAGGACATCGTCGCGGTTCGCCATATCGGCCCGGTCGCCCATGTCGCCGGCCAGGGCCCAGCAGTTGTAGTCCAGGGTATCGGCGACCGGATTGGCCGGATCGTAGACGAACTCGTCAGGGCTCTCATCGTCCGGCGCGGCGTCGTTGAGCGAACCATCGCCATGGATGTAAAGGGTGGTGGCGACGGCCTCCGACGGCGGCCACGCGGCGCTGTCACGCCACACACTGTCACCCATGACGAAGTACTGCACCGGCCCGTTGTCACCGAAGCCGTTGTCCATTTCCATAAGGTAATGGTCGAAGAACGCCTGGTAGGTATCCATGCGCTGACGCTGGGTATGGCGGCCCACATCAACCCGCCCGGCGCGGCCCGGGAAATCGGCGGAGCCCTCATGGTCCCACGGGCCGATGAACAGGTGGTTGTGATTGGGCTCGCCGTTGGTGTCCCGCAAGCGCCGCCAGTCGTCGAGCACCC
>JAYGEF010000247.1:0-7830 GCA_046582535.1 Alphaproteobacteria bacterium | reverse complement strand
GCGCCCTCGATGCAGCCGCCGGAGACCGAACCGCTGAACCCGCCGGCGCCGTCGATCACCAGTTGGCTGCCCACGGGTCGGGGGCTTGAACCCCAGGTATTGACTACCGTGGCCAGGGCCACATGGCGGCCTTCCGTGCGCCATTTCCGGGCGACGGCCAAAGGATCGTCGGCGGTTAGCTCGCTGTCTTCAGCCATGGCGAAGGTCCTTCTTCCTTGCGGCTTCCCAGACGGCCGAGGGCGCCAGCCAGGTCATCCAGGCTTTCCAGGTTATGGATGGTGCGGAAATCGTCCACATGGGGCAGCAGAGTTTTGATTCCCAGGGCTTTCGGCTGGAACCCGTCGTAGCGCAACAACGGGTTCAGCCAGATCAACCGGCGGCAGGATTTATGCAGCCGTTCAATCTCGTTTTCCAGCCCCACGGCGGCGTCCCGGTCGAGCCCGTCGGTAATCAGCAGCACTAGGGCGCCCTGGGCCAGGACCCGCCGCGACCAATCGCGATTGAAGCGCGCCAGACATTCACCGATGCGGGTGCCGCCGTCCCAGTCCTCGACCGTGCCGGCAACCTCGGCCATGGCCTGATCCACATCGCGCTGGCGAAGCTGGCGGGTGATGTTGGTCAGCCGGGTGCCGAAGACGAAACTATGAACCCGGTCGCGGTCGTTGGTCACCGCATGGACAAAATGCAGCAGCATGCGCGAATAGCGGCCCATGGAGCCGGAAATATCACAGAGCACCACCAGAGGCGGCGGCCGTTGCCGGCGGCGCTTGAAGAGCAACGGAATGATGTCGCCGCCCGAGCGCAGGCTGGCGCGCAACGTCGCCCGCATATCCACACGGCGGCCCCGTTGATCCGCCGCGAAACGTCGGGTCGGAACGGTGACCACCGGCAGGCGCATACGCTTGACCGCCGCTTTGGCCTGGCGGATTTCGTCCGCCGACATGTCGTCGAAATCACGGGCGCGCAATATCTCACGCGGTGTGTAAGTCATGACAGCATCGCTATCGGGAGGTGTGTCATCACCGCCTGTGCCATCGTCGCGGCCAGGGTTCAAGGCGTCGTCGAGCCGGCGGCTCAGCGGTTTGGTACCCTGATTGGCTTCGGGCAGTATCGATGGCGGCAATACCAGCCCCAGCATGCATTCCAACAGGCGGGGATTGCGCCAGAATATATGGAAAGCCTGGTCGAACAATTCGCGCTGATCGCGGCGGTTGACCAGCACCGCGTGAAGCGTCCAGTAGAAGTCGTCGCGATTTGTGATGCCGGCGGCCTCCACGGCACGCACCGCATCGACCACGCTGCGTGGCCCGACCGGAATACCGGCGGCGCGCAGAACCCGCGCGAAATGCATGATGTTGGCGTCCAGCCTGCCGCCGCGATTTTGGGCGGTCATGGGGCGCCCGTCATTCGGCGGCGCTCAACTCGGCCTTGACCTTCTCGAGAATCCCGGCGGCCTCCGAACCTTGAATGCGGGCGATATCATCCTGATACTTGAGCAACACGCCCAGGGTACTGTCGACGGCTTCCGGGTCGAGTTCGAGGCGGTCGAGCTGCATCAGGGCGTTGGCCCAATCCAGGGTTTCGGCGACGCCGGGCAGCTTGAACAGATTCTGTTGGCGCAGCGCCTGGATGAAACCGACGATCTCACGGCTCAGGCGGTCTCCGGCGCCGGGGACCTTGGCGTTGATGATGGCCAGTTCCCGCGTCGCGTCGGGATAATCGATCCAGTAGTAGAGGCAACGCCGCTTGAGGGCGTCGTGAATTTCGCGGGTGCGGTTCGAGGTCACGATGACGATGGGCGGCTCCGGCGCCGTAATCGTGCCGATCTCGGGGATCGTCACCTGAAAGTCGGACAGCAGTTCCAACAGATAGGCCTCGAACGGTTCGTCGGCGCGGTCGAGTTCGTCGATCAGCAGCACAGGCGCACCGCCGGGCGATGGCTCCAGCGCCTGTAGCAACGGCCGGCTAATGAGAAAGTCACGGGAAAAGATATCGCGCACAAGGCTTTCCCGGTCGCTATCGCCGGTCGCCTCGGCCAGGCGGATTTCGATCATCTGGCGGGCATAGTTCCACTCGTAGACCGCAGCGGCAACGTCGAGCCCCTCGTAGCACTGGAGCCGCACCAACCGCCGCCCCAACCCGTCGGCGAGAACCTTGGCGACCTCGGTCTTGCCGACCCCGGCCTCGCCTTCGAGGAACAGGGGGCGATTGAGGCTGAGCGCGAGATACAGGGTAGTCGCCAAACTGCGGTCGGCCATGTACCGCGCGCCATCAAGCAGATCGATTACCGCGTCGATATTTTCTGGTAGCGTGGTTGCTGTTGGCGTCATGGATGTCTCGCTTGACGCACCTTTTGGGGTCAGTCGGCCGCGGCCACGGCCCTTTTCGCCATGACCGTCACCAGATGAGCGCGGTATTCGGCGGAGGCGTGAATGTCGGCGTTGAGATTGTCTGCGGCGATTGAAATGCTCGCCACGGACTCGGGTGAAAACGACTTCACCAGTGCCGCTTCCATGTCACGCACACGAAACACGCAGGGACCAGCTCCGGTCACCGCAACTCGAACGCCGCCACCAAGATCAGCCGCCATGACGCCGACGATAGCGTAGCGCGACGCCGGGTTGGGGAACTTGGCGTAGCCCGCCCGCTCCGGAAGGGGGAAGCTGACCCGGGAGATGATCTCACCATCGTCGAGAGCGGTCTCGAACAGATCGACGAAAAAATCGTTGGCCGTGATAGAACGCTGGTTGGTATGGACCGTGGCGTTGAGTGCCAGAACCGCCGCCGGATAGTCGGCGGTCGGATCGTTGGTCGCCAGAGAACCGCCGATGGTTCCCTGATTGCGCACTTGCGGGTCGCCGATCATGCCGGCGAGGCGGGCGAGGGACGGGATGGCACGCTGCACGTCCGCCGAAGCGGCAACTTCGCCGTGGCGCATCATGGCGCCGATCTCAATGGTGCCACCGAGGGACGAGATACCCCGCATGCCTTCCACATGGCGCAGATCAATAATATCGGAGGGCTGGGCCAGGCGCTGCTTGAGGGTCGGGATCAGGGTCTGACCGCCGGCCAGAAGCTGACCATCTTCGGCATCGCCGAGCAGCGCCACCGCTTCGTCGATCGTCGTCGGTCTGTGATATTGAAAATCATACATCGTTTGGCCCCGATCTAACTTTGCATGGTCTTCGCCGCGGCGGCGATGGCCTTGACGATGTTGTGGTAGCCCGTGCAGCGGCAAAGGTTGCCTTCAAGGCCACTTCTGATTTCGGCCTCGCTGGGGTTCGAGTTGTTGTTGACCAGATCAATGGCGCTCATGACCATGCCCGGCGTGCAGAACCCGCACTGCAGAGCGTGGTTCTCGTGGAAGGCCTGCTGCATGGGGTGAAGTTCCTCGCCCTCCTTGGCGAGCCCCTCGATGGTCAACACATCGCAACCGTCAATCTGGACCGCCAGCAGGGCACAGGCTTTCACCGCTCGGCCGTCGAGATGGACCACGCAGGCGCCGCACTGGCTGGTGTCGCAGCCTACATGAGTGCCGGTCAGGCGCAGGTGATCGCGCAGCAACTCGACGAGCAAGGTGCGCGCCTCGACTTCCTGAGTGACTTCGTTGCCGTTAACGGTCAGGGATACCGTAAGCCCCATGGCCTTCTCCTTGAGAGCATGATCATTGCCAGTGTTGTTCGCCGTGGTCGCGAGGTCAACCGCCGCCGCGTCGATAATAGAGGTCGAATCGCGCCAGCGTCGCCTTGCGGTCGTCATCGCCGTAGTTAACCAGACGCAATGTCACCATGGTCACCGGCAGTTTCATCAGGGCGATGGTGCGGACCTTTTCGGGGCCCACCGATATCTCCAACCGTTTGTCGCCGTCGCCCATCACGATTTCGGTCCTGGTTACCTGGTAGTCTTCAGTTCCCAGAGCTTGCGGCAGGATGCGGAAAAAATCGTGGTGATTGATGCCCATTTCCTTAACCAGGACGGCGCCATTTTCTCCAGCATTAGCCACCGGCAACCGGCGGCCAGATGGCGAACACGTCGCCTTCGATGAAAAGCCGAGTCTCGCGCTCCTCTGGAACGATGAAGACACCGTTGACTAGGACCAATTTGTAAATTCCTTGGGGCATGCCGATGCTGTCTAGCACCGCTTGCACTGAGGTCCCTTCGGCGATATCGATTTCGGCTTCGTTCTTGGGCGTGCCGGCGGGCAGGTACTGCTTGAGCGAAGCATAGAGTTTGAGCGTGATCTTCATGACGGACTTAATATCGACCTGCGATGATAGGAGCCCCGGGCAAACAGGGGGCCGGCGAAGACGCTTCGCCGGCCCTCGATTGCTGGTTCCCTAGAGCGCGAGACGATCAAGGGTTTGGTTGGTGGGAACACCCTCCGCGGTCCAACCCCGGCCCTCGTAGTACTCGGGCAGCATTATCCCGAGGCCCGCGACTTTGCCCTCGGCGGGGCCGCTCTTGGCCGCCTCCTCAAGTAGACGCGGCGGCAGGTTGTCGTCTTTGCCGGTGAAACCCGCCGCCAAATTGAATTGGCGCTCGAGATTCCAAATGCGCTCACCAGTTTCAGCGAGTCGCTCCGTCGTCCACTCGCCTTCGCAGGCGGCGTTGATCTGCGGCGCGAAGTCGTCGAGGCTCCAGGCAAAGGTGGTAAACAGGCAAAGCCCGGATGAATCAACCGCCGCGGTGGCGTCCTGGAAGGCCTTGACCAGCCCGGCCTTGCCCTCGGTCTCAAGCGGATCGGTCTTCACGGGAATTCCGAGAATTTCCGAGGCGACCGTATAGGACCGTAGGTGGCAGGCGCCCCGGTTCGAGGTGGCGTAGGTCAGGCCCATGCCCTGGATGCCGCGCGGGTCGTAGGCCGGGAACTCCTGGCCCTTGACCGACATGGACAGCTCGGGCCGACCGTACTTCTCGCACAGCCGCTTTGATCCAAGGCCGATCTCGGCGCCGAAACCCTCGTTCTTGCCGGTTAGCTCGGCGATTTGTGACAGCGCCTCGGCAGAGCCGAACTTGAGCTCGATTCCACCGGTGTTCTCGATGGTGATGACGCCTTCCTCGAACATATCCATGGCCGCGCCGACCGTCGATCCGAAGGAGATCGGATCGTAGCCCTGCTCGTTGCACAGGAAGTTGACGTAGGTCAGACATTCGAGGTCATCGACTCCGGTGGCCGCGCCCAGGGCCCAGGCCGCCTCATATTCCAGGCCGCCAGAGGCACCCCAGTATTCGGGCTTGTTGACCACCGTGTAATGCTCCTGATCAATCTGCGAGATTCGTCCGCAGGCGATGGTACAGCCGAAGCAGGCCTGCTTGGTCACCAGGTTCGCCTTGCCGTCGCTGGCCCGTGGTTCGGCCATGGCCTCGGCGCCAATCTTGCCGGCGCCTTCGAACTGTACGTCCTTCATATTGTGAGTCGGCAACGCACCGCTCTCGTTGATGATGTTCATCAGGATCTGGGTGCCGAAGGTGGGCAGGCCCTCGCCGGTGACCGCGTTATCGGCGAGCACCTTCTTGGCCGCTCCGGTGGCTTCCATGAAAGCCACGGGGTCCTTGACCTTGACGCCTACGGTGCCACGCACCGCCACCGCCTTGAGGTTCTTGGAGCCCATTACCGTGCCGACGCCGGAACGCCCGGCGGCGCGATGCAGATCGTTGACGATGCAGGCGTAGAGCACCCCGGTCTCGCCGGCGATGCCGATTGACGAGACGCGGGTCTGCGGATCGCCGGATTCGGCCTTGAGGGCCGGTTCGACGTCCCACACCGATCGGCCCCACAGATGATCGGCCGAGCGTAACTCGGCCTCGTCGTTCACGATCGACAGGTAGACCGGCTTCTCGGATTTGCCTTCGAAGATGATCATGTCCCAGCCGGCCATCTTTAGCTCGGCGCCGAAGTAGCCACCCGAGTTCGAGCAGGCGATGGCGCCGGTCAGGGCACCCTTGGTGATCACCGATTAGCGGGCGCTGGTCGAGGCACAGGTGCCGGTCAACGGACCGGTGGCGAAGATCAACTTGTTGTCGGGCGACAACGGATCGACTTTAGGATCAATTTCCTCGACCAGATACTTGGTGGCGAGGCCACGCTGGCCAAGATACTTGGCCGCCCACTCCATATTGAGAGGCTCGCTTTCACAGGTGCCTTTGGTCAGATTGACCCGTAGGATTTTTTCAGTCCATGCCATCGTTAAATCCTCCCCTTTCAGGCTTGGGCGCCAGCGTCGGCGACTTGGGCCGACGCGCGCATTTTGTCATAGCCGGTGGTATCGGCGTTGATGTAGGTGATCGCCTCGGTCGGGCAGATGGCGGCGCATTTGGGATCGCCGCCGCAGAGGTCGCATTTGACGACCTTACCCGAATCCTGACTGTAGTTGATGGTGCCGAACGGGCAGGCGATGGTGCACACCTTGCAGCCAACGCAAAGGTCGTTGATGACTTCCTTGGCACCGGTATCGGCATTGATGACAATTGCGTTGGTCGGGCACGCCTTGACGCACCAGGCATCGGCGCATTGCGTGCAGGTATAGGGCACCATGCGTCCCGTTGAACCGAACTCGATAACCTTGATGTACGACTTGGCGGGATTGAATTCGCCGTGGTGCTCAAGCGAGCACGCCAGTTCGCACTGTAGGCAGCCCGTGCATTTGTCCGGGGTAATGTGAAGTGATTTCTGCATCGCTTGCCTCCCTGCAAGAACAATCGGTAGCAGAACCCCCAAGCTGACTGCCCGGTAACCCCTGCTATCCGCGACGGCCCGTTTGTTACGGGCGTGACAATTAATCTTAGACTAACGCGGACACCCGGTCATTGCCAACCAAAGAAACGTCCTATGAGCGCCCGAAGTACCACAGCAGGGCAACCACGAAGGCCAATACGGCGCCGCCCCAGGCCCAGGGGGCGAGGCTTGGCGTCGCCGCTTCGGGCGTGGCGGCGGCTTCGGCTGGCGCTTCAACGGCCTGTTCAGCGGCTTCGGCGGGCGCGTTCGCGACAGCGTTGCTGAAGCGGGTAAAGAACTCGCCCGTCAGCTTGTCCGAAGCGCCCTTGATAACCCGCTGGCCGACCTGGGCCAGCTTACCGCCGACCGCGGCGTGGGACTCGTAACGCAACAGGGTGCCGTCGCCATCGTCGCTGAGCGTGACCGTGGCCTCGCCATTGGCAAAGCCGGCGACGCCGCCCTGGCCCTCGCCGCGCAGGGTATAGCTGTTAGGCTCGTCAAGGTTTTCGAGGACCACTTTGCCCTTGAACGTCGCCTTGACCGGTCCAAGCTTGAGCACAACCTTGGCGGTGAATTCGGTGTCGGAAACTTTTTCGATCTCCTGGCAGCCGGGTACCGCCTGGCGCAGGATCTCGGTGTCAAAGAGGGCATCCCATACCCGTTGTCGCGACGCGGGAATTCGAACTTCGCCTGATATGTCCATGACTAAATCTCGCTCCTAAACACTGCCGTGAAGATAATAGATCACCAGGGTAGCGCCCAGCAGCACCGCCACCCACAGAGTCGCCACGCCGGTCGCCCAGCTTTGCGCCAATAGGGCGTCGGGGCCGCAATGGCGCCGCACCGTCGCGATGGCGACACCAACGCCGTCGAGGGCGACTCGGCGCACCGCCATGTCGACCTGCTTGACCACGCCGCCAACGCTCAACGCCAGGCGCCAGGCGAAGCGCCGGTAGAGCCATTCGGCGTCGATATTCAGGGACCGCAGTTCCGGCGGATAGAGACCGGTAAGCTTGAGCCAGACGAAAGCCAGGGCGCCGAAGAACAGCAGTTGAATTTGCGCCACCACGTGGGTCAGATCGAAGGGGTCATAGACCACCGGGAACGGCAGCAGA